>DATIQS010000388.1:0-2720 GCA_035470605.1 Fibrobacteraceae bacterium | reverse complement strand
TTGTAGCCTTTGACATCGGCAACCACACTTAGATCAAGAATTTCGCGTTGGATTTCCCGGCCTGTGGTTTGATATTCCACTAAGGCTTTAGGGTCAGGATCGTCAAAGAATTCTACAAGGCGAGAATCGGAATGCTCAGTGATCAGAGTGAAATCCGTGGTGGTCGGGACTCCATCCAAGGTGAAGCGTTTCACATAATAGGTAAAGTTTTCTCCGTCGAAATAGAGAAGAGAATAGACCTGGCTTGCAACGTTTTTGTGATTATGGCGTCCCACCCAAAGCACATCAGTCCCCACCAATAAAGGATCGCTGAAATCGTAAACACGAGCCATCCCATTTTTGCGCACCACGAACACCTTGTCCTGTTCTCCAAACTCACCGAGTTGATCCCCCTTTTTCTGTGTGGAAACCATGCCTGATGGGGCGTCGAAATAGAGAATTTTGGCACCCAGGGTGGAGACGCCTGCTCGGGCTTTTTTGACTGTACGAACCGGATATTTGGTGACGATATTGCCCACGGCGCCACGCCCCTTCACATCGATGGTCGAAAAGTCCACCTCGAAATTCAGCTTGATCCGTGGACGCGGCTTGAGGATCACCTCAACGACTTCCGCCTCTCCATTGGGGTTGGAAGATAAGTACAGAATTTTAGAACCCGGAGTCGCCTTCCCTAGTGGGTATTCCTTGTCGCGGGTGACGCCACCCACGTTAAATCGTTTAATGTAGGCAGCTCCATTCTTTCCATCTTGATGAATGACATTGTAGATATGGCGCCCGTCGTCTTTATTGAAGCGTTCAACAAGAAGAATGTCTTTGCCAACAAAGGCCTTGTCGGTGACGCGTACTACAGTGAAACTAGCATCGGCACGAAACACGATCAGATCGTCATATTCAGAAACGTCGAAAAGGTATTCTTCCTTGTTGAGGGCTTTGCCTGTGCCCAGAAAGCCTTCTTTACGATTGACGTATAACTTTTGATTGGCGATGGCGACATGTACGGCGCTGACCTTTTCGAACCCAGCAATCATAGTTCTGCGATCATGGCCCTTGCCGTATTTCTTCAAAAGGTCCTTGAACCAGGCCACCGCATAATCGGTGAGATTTAGAAGATGGTCTTGCACCCCTGCGATCTGTTGATCCAACTCCGCCAAAAGTTCATCAGTTTTTTTCTTATCAAAGAGCGAAATGCGCCGTACAGGAATTTCCACCAATTTGAGCACATCTTCGCGGGTCACTTCCCGTCGTAGTTTTTTTACATGGGGTTTGAGACCATCCGAAACCAGCTGAACCATCTCCTCTTTTTCGCGGGCCTTCTCAATGACCTGGTAGACCTTGTGCTCGACGAAAATTTTTTCGAGCGAGGTCATATGCCATTTGGCCTGCAGGTGCTCCAGTTTGTTTTTGAGTTCCCATTCCAGAAGATGAACCGTGTGCTGTGTATTGAGTTTCAGGATCTCCGAGACCCCGATGAACGCGGGTTTCTTGTCCACAATAACGCAACAATTCGGCGACAGGGACTTTTCGCAGTCGGTGAACGCGTAGAGGGCATCAATCACCACCTGGGAATCGGAACCCGATTGCAGGTGAATGACGATTTCGACCTCGGAGGCTGTGTTGTCGTCCACCTTCTTGATCTTGATTTTTCCCTTGTCGTTGGCAGCCACAATGCTGTCGATGAGAGAGCCTGTGGTGGTACCGTAGGGAATTTCTTTAATCACCAGGGTACGGTTGTCCACCTTTTCGATCTTGGCGCGTACTTTGACCTTGCCGCCGCGTAGGCCGTCGTTGTAGTTCGACACATCGGCGATGCCTCCCCCTGGAAAATCGGGATATAACTCAAATTTTTTTCCACGCAAACAAGCAATTGAAGCCTCAATAAGTTCGCAAAAATTATGAGGCAAAATGGTGGTGGAAAGGCCAACCGCGATGCCATCTACCCCTTGCGCCAGCAAAAGCGGGAATTTGACGGGCAACGTGATGGGCTCTTGGGAGCGGCCATCGTAGCTTGGGACCCATTCGGTGGTTTCGGGGTTGAACAGCACATCCAACGCGAACTGGGTAAGGCGTCCCTCAATATAACGGGGCGCTGCGGAAGAGTCACCAGTCAGCGGATTTCCCCAGTTTCCCTGGGTGTCGATGAGCAAATCCTTTTGGCCCAGGCCCACCAGGGCATCGCCGATGGAGGCGTCACCATGGGGATGATATCTCATGGTCTGGCCAATGACGTTGGCAACCTTGTGGTAGCGGCCATCGTGCATTTCAAACAGGGTATGCAGAATGCGGCGCTGCACCGGCTTGAGACCGTCCTCAAAATAAGGCACCGCGCGGTCGAGAATCACATAGCTCGCATAATCCAGAAACCAATTGCGGTAGAGCCCCTTGAGATGGCTGTCCTCGCGGGACATGGGGGCTTGTTCTTCAGGATTCACATCTTCTTCGCTCATAGACTCCATTCTTCTTGCAAAAGCCAATCGGCCAAATGAAACCACAGAATGCCATTGCGGCCTTCACGGCGCACCGGGTCCAAAGAAAGGACCCATTTGGGATAATTGTCTGGAATCAGTTCCAGCACACCGAACTCCCGTTCCACCACGTCGGCATCCGAAAGCAAATAGCAGACCTGGACATACACGCGGCGATTGTCCGGGAACTCCGCCACAAAATCGATTTCTTGGTCACCGATCTTCCCGACGGAGACCTTCGCCTGGCGCCGCATAAGT
>DATIQS010000387.1:0-1869 GCA_035470605.1 Fibrobacteraceae bacterium | reverse complement strand
GTATGATTTTGAGAAGCAAAAGGCTCCGGCAAAGCTCCGTAACTGGACCAAACATTGGGCGATCATGTTTGACATTTACACGGATAAACCTTGGCAGGGAATTACCGTGCAGATCGGGGATAAGGGCCGTGAAATCTTTGTTTCCAACACCGGAGCGCCGCGCGGTCGTCATACCGTGCTCGTGCCTCTGCGTAGCTTCAGTAAATTCCCGTATTACCAGCCCCCTGAGGCGGTTCAGAATGGGCTGTTCGATTTGAATGGCGTTTGTGTACTGGACTTCAAACCCTCGGGCGAAGGCACGAGCGGCAGTTTTGAAATCGATAATGTGAAACTCACCAATATGCGCGAATTGCCTAAGCAGAATATTGAAACCTCCAAGTCTATCACCATTGCTGGCGACCTGAAAAAGGTGATCAATCCTGCAATTTCCGATGCGATTTTCGGCATCAACGCTGCTCTTTGGGATGGCGATCTGCTTAAGCCCGAAACTGCGCCTTTGGTGAAGCGAATCAATCATGGTGTGGTTCGTTATCCTGGTGGTTTGCGCGCGGATGATGACCACTGGGAACAGATCCTAAAGAATAAGGACTGGATGGTGGACACCGATGAATTCTTGGAATGGTGTAAGAAGACGGGGACTTCGCCGATGTTTACTGTCAACTTTGGGACGGGAACTGCGGAAGAGGCAGCCAAGTGGGTCGATTATGTCAATAACAAGAAACACGCCAATGTGAAGTATTGGGAAGTCGGTAACGAAATCTACGGAAATTGGCATCCACAATACGAGAAGTATGGTAAGGATGGGGGCATCACCTATGGGAAGCGTGCCCGCGAATTCATCCAGGCGATGAAGAAGGCTGATCCTTCCATCAAGGTTGCTGTGGTTGGTGTGCTAGACGGTCCTTGGAATGACGAGGTCTTGAAACAAACAGAGGATATCGCCGATGGAATCATCATTCACCATTACCCACAACATTTTGGTGAAGAAAACGACTATGCTCTGCTTGCTGCACCACAAACTCTAGAAGGCATTTTCGAGCGCATCAATGCTACAGCGAAGAAATACTCGAAGGGTGGAAAGAAGATGGAAGTGTGGCTTACGGAATGGAACTCTGTGGATTTCAATCCTGGCCCGCAGACCCTTTCGCTCGTCAATGCTCTCTTCGTCGCGGATTATTTGGGAATGCTCACGAAGGTGGGTGCTGGTTCCGCGCAATACTGGGACATCCACAATGACCTGACCCCTGAAGGCGGCGACTATGGCTACATTAGCCGTAGCTACGACGAAGGGATCGGTGGCAATCAACCCCGTCCATCCTACTATGGCTTCCAGATGGCCTCCGATGGCTTGCGTGGCCAGTTGGTGCAGTCTAGCACGGGTGAAGACAACTTGACTTCCTATCTGGCGGTTAAGGGGGCTCGGAAGTGTTTGCTGCTCATCAACAAGAGCGACGTTACGACGTTCAAGTCCGCTCTGAAGATTCACGGATTCTCTGGAAAGGCTAAGGTTGAAGTCTTGGCGGCTCCAGGGAAGGATGCGGACAAGGTGATCAAGATTGCCGCTCCGACTTCCAAAAATCAGGACATTAAGGATGGTTCGGTGATTGAGTGCCCTGCACACTCCATCACTTTGATCACCATCCAGTAATCGAGTTCTCTATCCTTTTGCCCGCCGGAAATCCGGCGGGCTTTTGCTGGTGCGCCCGTCACGGGCGCAGTCTAGGAGGAGCAAGTCCTCTCGTGAGCTGACCACAGCGAGCGAAATGAAACCCAACTGCGGAGAGGTAACGAACCGAGGGGAGGAAGGGTGGATTGCGCTTGCGGGCCGATGAACAAGAACCGGATATCAGGCGATGCCGACCAAGGCGA
>DATIQS010000386.1:0-4460 GCA_035470605.1 Fibrobacteraceae bacterium | reverse complement strand
TGGACTGCGTCCAAGGGCTGGCTAAGAGCCGCCAGAGGCCCCCGGTGGGGCTATAATCCACCGGAATTGGGAAAGGGGAAACTCAACAATTTCGTGAAAATGGTCTTCAATGCTACAGATCTATGCTGATTCTGGGATTTCTAGAGGTACCCCTAATAGTGGCCGTTAGGATGATTCAAGGCGAAATTCGTGCTAAGAATCTGTGATTCGAAGGGATCTGTGCCTCTGTGGTTCAAATAGCACTTTGCGTAGCTTTAGCATAGACGCATTGTAGGACTCCGCGTCCTCCGTTTCTTTGCGTGAATTCAAGAATTAGGGTGTCTGCAGCGTTTCACCCACAATTTTTAATTGTCCCCAGGCTGCTGTTCAAATTCTGTCAAAAAAGTACGCCTTCGTTTTTGGATAAAGGTTATTGAGCACCAAATTTGAAAACAGCGGAAAAGCCTGTCGTCACGGTACGCAAATTCACGGAAGAAGGCATATCCACATTATTTAAATCGGCATCCAGGCCACTAATTTTTACGCTTGTGGCAAGCAAGTCCCAATCCAAACTGAAGAAACGCCCTAAATTCCAGCGGAGGCCAGCCCCCGCCTGAACTCCATACGCGAATCCAGAGAAATTGATGTAATCAAAGATAGCCGAGGAATACCCATAATAATCATAATCATCATATGCATTGTCATAAAGAGTGCCATTATAACTTCCCAAAACGCCCATAAAGCGAAGATAGGGTTGCCAACGAGATCCAACGATTGCCCGTCCACCTAGGCGGAAAAGGGCTAGGCTTTGATTGTAATCCAATTCATCCACATAAGAAGAAAAAGCACCTAACAAGGGGCGATCTCCGCTCCCCTGAACATCTATTCCCGTTTCTAAACGGAAATAAGGGGTTGGCAACGGGAACTCAAAATTGATTGCAAAATCATAATAGGCGTCCCGATCCCCTGCGCGAGAATCGTCCTTCATCACGTCAAGACCTAAATCCGTCATATCCGGCCAGCTCCCAGAACTTTTGCCATAGAGTCCATCGTGATGGTCTCCCCCAGCAAGGGAACCTGCCTCCAATTCTACAGTGACGGCATAATAGCTCCAAGCATTTTTTACTGGAAGCTTGCATTTGGGATGCCGCTGAGTGGCTCGCGGATTTTGTACCGCCGAATGAAAAGCGGAACTGTTGTCCGCACTCTGGGTTTTGGTCAAAGACATTCCCGTCAATCGCTGCAATGCATTTGATACTGCGGGATAAAGTTCTACCTGCGACTTCACCTCCTCTGTGACCAACCCCTCAATCTGCCCATTTGCGGTATTCACCATTCGCAAACTTAACTGCCAGGAATCCCCCATCTGGATTACAGCCCCCGCGAGAACTTTGGATGCCCCTACAGAACGCCCCATTTGCATCAAGCATTCTGGAGCAAAACAGGAGTCATTCCCTGTAACGCCAATCACCTGAAAGGCCCCGAGACTGTTTAAATCGCTACGCAGTCTGGTGGACAAGTCCGCTTTTACATTGGGGAGTAAAGGCTGAGCATCCAAATCTGGAACCGCGATAGCCTGCTTGACTACAATCGTAGAAGATTCTCGAGGAGGAGGATTGTGCTCCGAGGCATCCACAGCGACAAAGACGGCTGGTGCAAAAAACGGACCCGGCCCTAGGCCAGGCCCCCCGTGCAGGGACGCGAACCATTCTGATCCTCCATCCAAAGACAAATCAGAACCAGGCCAAGCCACGGCCATACAGGAAAAAATAAGAGTCATCCCAATCGCTAGCTGTCTCATGCTTCAAACCTCATCAAAACCAGTTGCTGTCCTTAAATCTACCAAACTGGAGACCTTTCGAAAACAAATGAGAAAATCTTGCGTTTAAACCCTTCTTCCGAATCTGTTATATTTTCCTTATTCCACTTGGTATCTCCCATGATCCATATTTCCAGAGCTTCAGTATTGTGTTTTTTTTGTTGCCTCTCTTCCTGGGCAACTGGCCAGTTACCTGTGCCGCTCATTACCCCGAAACTAACGGGAGATTCTCTGTGTCGCCCCTATTGGAGTGCAAATGAGGCACAAGCCTTGCTGGAAGAAGCTTTGACATCTACGGGATACGTTCTAGACACAGGGAGCAGCCATCTGGTTGGCGAGGTTTCCTTGGAATCCAAAGAAAAAGGGAATTGCCTCTTTTCCTTGTCCATCCAATCCAAGAACGGTTTTTCCACGCAATTAGCAAAAATGTACTCCCCAAAAGACTCCCTTCAGCTCCCTATGCTTTTCCGCAGCGCAGCTGCAGAAGGTCATCGGCGTTATGCGACGGAAAATGGAGGCGCATTGCAGGTGATGTGCTCGCCTACACAGGCCAGCATTGAAATCCAGGGAGTCGGAAAATCGAAAAGTCCGATGGAAATCAATCCACTACTCCCCGGAATGTACGTGGCAAAAGCCTCTGCACCTGGCTGGAAAACCAAGCTTGACAGTGTACCCGTCATTGCCGGAAAGACATCCCACATGTTCATCGAGCTTTCCCGAGACTCACTCTGGCAAGACTCGGTGGACCGCTTCCAGAAAAATCGCCGACGCGATTCCCTGTTGCATGTGGTTCAGGCTAACCCAGCACACTCCCTCCCAGAACTCTTTGCTCGTCTTTTATCCATCACAATGCCCCAAGACACGCAAACCGTGGCGGCGCTTCCGTTTGCCTCCCAAGGAGAGAATCCCCCCGATTACAACCCAGGCCTTATGGTGGCCGAGTTCGCGGTAAGAGCCTTCACAAAGGACCCCCGTTTTCACGTAATAGAACGTACCGCTCTGAATCGGGTGTTAGAAGAACAAGCGCTAGTACAAGCAGGGGCCGTTTCAGACAGTGCTGCCGTTGCATCAGGCAAATTGGTTGCCGCGCAATGGGTTGTGGTTGGCTCCGTCACTACACAAGCCGGCACGCAAGCCATATTTGCCAGACTGGTCAATGTGGAGACTGGAGACATCGCCTCTGCTGCATACGCCATCGTAGAAAACCAGGCGCAACGAGACCTCTATCGAACAGCTTTGGGAGAGCGTACGCAAACATCTTCGGCTGTCTACCGCTCTCTTGTTCTCCCTGGTTGGGGGCAGATGTACAGCGGTCACAGCGCTCGTGGAATTTTTTGGACGACTCTGACCGCCGTAGGGATCGGCGCCACTGTTTGGACTGGCTTGCATTACAGAGACGCACAATCTGACTGGGACACTTACAAAAGCCAAGACAATTCTACCGTCCAGGAAGGAGATGATTCCACCAGTTGGGCAGAACGCGCACAACAGGCTCTTGATGATCGCAATGACGCCGCTTCTTACGTCAATATTGCGATTGCGAGTCTTGCTAGTATCTGGTTATTCAACGTTCTGGACGCCGCCTGGGTGGGTCAAAAAGAATCCCAAAAAATTCGAGCCCGCTATTTCCGAGATGTGACTCTTATGCCTGTTACGAATGGGGAAAAAACCGGATTACTTTTGTCCGCTCGATTCTGAAGATTGCTGATTTACACGACCAATAAACGATATTGGCCGGGAGACATCCACGAAAAAATATTGTTTCGCTCTTCCAGCACATTCAATACGCGACTCTGGGTGCGGCTTCCCAACAATAATTTGTGCAACTGCTGGAAATTATCATAATGCTCCTGCACACGCGCACGCGCATAGGCTTCAGAACTCTTATTGTGGATCATAAACGCCCAGTCAGAGGATTGAATCAAAGCGATTTCCCTGGCCATTTGCGCCAGCACACGTCCTTGAAATCCTCCCGTGCGATAACTACGGAAAGCTTCACGAAACTGGGCTAAAATTTCAAAAAAGAGGGGATAAATCCAATCCACCTCGGGATTGATCCACACAGAACCATAGCCCCCTTCACCCCAGGAGGAAAACGCGGGTTGACGCACTTGATCCACAAGGCGATTGCGCATGGCATCTCCCACCGTGGAAAGTCTTAAAGAACGAGACCATGCTGTACGTTCCAGCACCGCCTCCAAAAACTCAGGTCCCTCAAACCACCAATGACCAAACAACTCCGCATCATAAGGAGCCAAAATTGCAGGATTATCCTGCATATGGGGGGCAATCTCTGCTGTTTGGGCCTCTCGATTCAAGACAAACTGTCGGGCATGCTCTCGAGCCAATTGCTGTGCAAGATAAGGACGATAGAGTTCCTTCTGTTCCTGTCCTGTGATGCGGAAATACTTGAATCCCGTATTGATAGGATTCTCGGCTGCGAAGAAATAATCCCCCAAATAGTCCCGAGGCATTTCCTGTGCCAGATCGCGGAAGAATTCCCGGTAATCTGGATGACCAGGGTAACCAACTCTTCGACTCCAAACCTCACGAGAACTGGCTTGATCTCGACCAAGGCAAAGGAGCCCGTTTGCTGTACGAATCGGTTCAAACACCCCATACCGAGGAGCAGGCTGAGCCAGTAGGACGCCATGTGTTTCCA
>DATIQS010000385.1:0-2379 GCA_035470605.1 Fibrobacteraceae bacterium | reverse complement strand
AGAAATTCTTCCATGCTCTGATGTTCTTTTTTTTGTTCCTGATGTGAGATGACAACACCGGTTGCGGCATCGACCACCAAAAGCGCCTGACACCCTGGGCATTGAACCCGGATCGTTTTACGAGAGGAGGAATTTTCTTCGGACATGCACACAAAATAGTCAATTCCGTGTTGGTGGGACACGGAACAAAAGAGTAAAATCAGACCTTTATTTTGCGCGAATTACGTCGAGGCCACCCATATAAGGCCGCAAGACCTCGGGAATGACCAGAGAGCCGTCCGCCTGTTGATAATGATCGCAAATCGCGACCATCACACGCGGAGTCGCAAGACCGGAACCATTTAGGGTATGAACCAGAACGTTTTTCCCATTGATTTTGGTTTTGATGTTGCCACGGCGGGCCTGGAAATCCTCGAAGTTGGAAACAGAACTGACTTCGAGCCAGCGCTTTTCTACCGGAGCCCAGACTTCTAGATCGTAGCACTTGGCGGCACCGAAGCCCATATCACCCTTACAGAGAACGATGGTGTGGAAAGGCAATCCCAGCTGTTTCAACAGATTTTCCGCATGTCCAACCAGTTCCTCGTGGTCCTGGTAACTGCGCTCTGGATGGGAGAAATACACCATTTCCACTTTGTTGAACTGATGCAGGCGCAAGAGACCTCGCGTGTCTTTGCCATAGCTTCCGGCTTCGCGGCGGAAACAAGCGGAATAGGCGCACAAACGCAGAGGCAATTTCTCTTCTGGAATGAACTCATCATCGTAAAGGTTGGTAACAGGCACCTCTGCCGTTGGAATCAGGAACAGATCATCATCCTTGTCGCAACGGTACATGTCCTCTTCAAATTTGGGCAACTGACTTGTGCCCGTCATGGCTTTGCGATTGACCAGATAAGGTGGCACAACTTCTTCAAAGCCGTTCTGGCGATGCTGATCGAGGAAAAACTGAATGAGGGCGCGTTCCAAACGGGCTCCCAAACCACGGTATACAGGAAAACCAGAACCGGAAATTTTGGCGCCGCGTTCAAAATCAAAGAGGCCTAGCCGTTCTCCCAGAGTCTTATGCTCCACTGGCGTGAAGCTGTGTACCAAAGGAGAGCCCCAAGTTCGCACCACCACGTTATCCTCAGCGGATGTGCCTTCAGGACAGCTCGGATGCGGAACGTTCGGGATGTGCATCAATAGGCGCTTTTGCTCCTCTTCAATGTCGCGGATCTGATTATCAAGTTCGGTGATACGTTCGCCGACCTTGCGCATTTCCTCCATGATCGCGGATGAGTCTTCCCCCTTTTTTTTCAGTTCACCAATTTTTTTGGAAACGGAATTCCGCTGGGACTTGAGGCTTTCCGCCTCGGTGAGGATCTTGCGCCGCTGGACATCGAGATCGAGCACAGAAGAAATGCTCACCTGGGAATTCTTTTTGGCGGTTTCAGCCTGGTAGAACTCTGGATTTTCACGAATTTTCTTAATGTCAAGCATAAGAGACCTCGGTTACGTAGGAACCCCAAATGTAGAAAAGGCTGGTTCACCCTAACGACCGCAGTTGTACACACAGTGCATATGTGCCAGTAACAGCAACAGCTGAACTGGCATATCAGAACGGAGATATCACGATGACAACGATTCCGATCCGACCGATCGATGTGCAATCCGTTGACGTTGCCCTACGGAATGCTATGCAAAGCTCAACGGCTTCGAGCTTTGCTTGTCAGCCGGGTGCTATACCCTGTGGTACAGCATCGCGGGGACTTCGTGAGGCATCCAACGAACAATAGCTGACGTTTCGTTGGAGGGGGCAGGGGGGGGGAGGGGAGGGGGCGCAATGGATCGTGGGTGAGTCGACTCGGTCAACTGCGGAATCTAGGATTATTTAGGTGGCGCATTGGGTGGGTGTTTTATACTTGACGCACCCCCCCTCACCCAAGTATATTTGCCATCACCTTGAAAGTGGACTTGGAACAGTTGGGCTCTTGCCTGAACGAATTCGACTTGGTCCTGGATCGGTCCCAAAATCCCAATTTGTTTGACGAGTTGCGATTGGGGAAGCCGCTTCAGGCTCATTTTTCAGTATTCGAAATCAGTGATGGAACCTTTCGTTTTGAGGGATCACTACAAGGGACCCAGCTTCTGACCTGTGTTCGAACCTTGGAATCCTTTGAAAGGCCATTCAAGACCGAAGCGCTTTTTGAGGTTATCCGAGAAAATTCTCTCCGGGAACAGAAACTGGATGATGAGGATGATGAACTTTTTCGGTTCCACATCCCCTTCCGCCAGAATACCGTTGATATCACGGAATGTGTGCGGCAGTTGGTTTTGCTCCAGGAACCAATGAATCCAGTGAAGGAGCCCTCTCTGGATTTTTCCTGGAAGGATGATTCT
>DATIQS010000384.1:0-4476 GCA_035470605.1 Fibrobacteraceae bacterium | reverse complement strand
CCGCTTGGAAGGCGGCTGCATAGTTAGCAATGGAATCGCTTTCGACCGAATCCAGAATCGTACTCGCGTATGTTGCATTCATGTCCGGTTCGTTTTGAATGGAGATATAGTCTGGAGTGATGCCTAATGCTACATAGGCCTCATAGGTCTCGCGCCACCAATGGGCAAAGGACGCGTATTTGAAATTTCCAGCACTGTCTTTGTCCAAAGTATTCAGGGATCGGCTGTCCCCATTCCCATTGACGGTCGCATTAGCCTTGATGGAGTCTGGAGCAGACCAGGAAGACATAAAAATTTTTGCGTTTGGCCGGCGAGCCTTGAGTGCGTTGTAGACTACTGTATCATACTGAACGGCTGCGCCTTCCGATTCGTTTTGCATCCAGTTGCCCATTCGCATGATAGAAAGGCCCAGTCCAGTGAAGGCTGTGTCGAAAATGGCCTCACGGACGGCAGAATCCTGCAAAGTTGCCCAACTTTGGTAATATACGACTCCCCCACCAAAACCTTCGATATTCTGATAGGAGGTGCCCGGAACCATGGATACTGTAACGGCAGATAGTTCCGTCCAGCCAATGGCTAAGGACGCTGCAATGATCATTTTTTGGTACACCTGCATGAGATCTCCTTTGGTTCTTTGCTGAACCGGGCAAAAACAAGCAAAAAATATTTCAAGATAGGTGGTTTTGCATCCTTTGTCTGAAAAAAAGGATGTCAACCTAGCAACCCGTTTCGAAAATACCTTTTTGCTTAAAAAATTCTACATTGGCCACTCCGAATTCTATAAACCCGGAGTCGTATACGGTATGCTGACTTGGATTAGCGAACAAGCAAAGTGGGTGATTTACATTTTTATTGTATTCATCCTGGCAGGTCTGCTCTTTATGGACATGTCCCAATTGCAGACAGACAAAGCCCCCCCGATTGCCAAGGTGAATGATGAGCGCATTCTAAACCAGGAATTCCAGACCCGATTGCAACAGGTCATGCAGGCTCAGGCGGGTTCCAATTTGACAGATGCCCAGACGGCTCAGCTCCGTCAGGATCTTTTAGAGCAGTTTATTCAGAATCATCTCATTGGCGATGCAATGAAGGCTTTGCAACTGAGCGGATCCGATGCAGAATTGTGGGAAGATTTGATGGCGGAACCCATTCCGGGCTTGGAAAAAGCGCCCGCTTTTATGACGGATTCTGTTTTCGACCAGGCAAAATATCGCGCTTGGCTTGACACCACGATTACAGGGACCATCACTGATCCTCAGTTGATTCAATATCGCGAATATCTTCGTAATCAGAAAATCCCTCAAAAGCAGCTTCATCTGTTAGTCACTGCTGGCTTCCATCCATCCACTCTGGAGGCTTCCTGGTCTGCGAAGCACCGGGATACTCGTTTCCAACTTTGGACTGCTCAGGCTAGCGTTGATTCTTTCTCTGCCCACACTCCAGACAGTGCTGCGATTTTGGCTTATTTCAATGCACATCCAGACAGCTTTTTTGTCTCTCGGGATTTGGCGAAGGTTGCTTTTGTCGCTTTACCTATTGTCCCAAGTACGCGTGATGAGCAAAGCGCCAAGGAGTGGGCGGGGATGCTTATCAATCAACTGAAGGATGGGGCCGATTTCGCTGAAATGGCTAAGGTTAATTCAGAGGATCTTTCTACTGCGGAGAATGGTGGCGAGGTTACAGACCTGACTGTTTGGGGAACCGCTTTTGCCGATGCCGTTGCTGGACTGGATTCCGGTAAAATCGTCGAAGAGCCCGTTCGTACCTCCTTTGGGTGGCATGTTATTCAGTCTCTGGGAAAGGACTCCACTGGAGCACCCCATGTTCGTCACGTTTTGGTCAAGATTACCGCAAGCACGGAAACGGTTGATAGCCTTGTGGCGTTACTCAAGTCTGTGAAGGATGAGGTAGAGGCTGGCAAATCCATGCAGGAAGCAGCAAAAACAGCCAATTTGCCGGTTCACAATACGGATTGGTTTGGGAAGGGTGATGAGGTTCACGGGGTTGGTTTTATCCAGGGACTGGCATCTTACGCTTTCCGCAATCCGGAGCTTCCCAAAAATGATGATATCGCCTCTCAGGTGCTTCAAAATAAAGAGCTTGTCGCGCTGTTTGTGCGGGTTGACAGCCTGAAAGCAGGGGCTCGTAGCCTGACTCCTTATCGGGAACATATTGCGTCTGAACTGTCCAACCAATCTCGTATGAATGCGGCAATCGAGTACCTCAAGGGCAAAGCCTCTGAATTAGCCTCGTTGACCACAATCGATAGTACGAACAGTCATGCGATTTCGAAACTGACCTTGGAGTCTCTGGACAACGCCAGTTTTGAGGGCTTTGTTCCTGGACTTGGTTTTGCTTCTCCTGCACTGTATCAGGTCCTTGGTTCCCAAAAGATTGGGGAATGGGGTGACGCTGTGTCCGGTAATCGTGCCGCAGTGAGCGTGAAGGTGATTTCTAAAGCCGATCCAGACGAAGCCACATTCGCGGCAGACACGAAGAACGAATTCGCTTCCGCATGGAATTATGGGGCTTACAATATGTTCAACGATTATCTGAAGAACCTTCAGGCTGGTGCCAAAGTCGTCAACAACCTGGATCTTTATTTCGCTGAATAATTACTAGTTTTGGGCACCTTTTGGCGAGTTCGTCTAGCGGTCCAGGACACTGGCCTCTCACGCCGGTAACACGGGTTCGAGTCCCGTACTCGCTATGAGAAAATCCTCGGTTCCCGGAACCGGGGATTTTTGCTACACTGTGCGAATGACCATGCCTTTGCCTTTTTGTTGCCCCGGTCCTGTGGAAACTACAGATTTTTCCATTTCCACCGTCGGATCGCCTACCTTAAAGTCCCCCATCAGAGGTCAACGTTTCATCGAGCCATCACATCATGTCTCCGTATTCACCGATTTACGGGAGATCCGTTCCTGGCACGATCGTAACCTGGAAGCTCCGTCCTTGGAACGCGCGGGCCCTCGGGAAAGTATTTTTCACGATCCTGCTTGGACTCGGGTGGGGATTGTCACTTGTGGTGGTCTTTGTCCCGGATTGAACAATGTGATTAAGGGATTGGTGCAGGTACTCTGGTTTGATTATGGTGTACGCAACATCTACGGTATTCCTTATGGATATCGTGGATTGAATCCCGCTTATGCGCATACCCCATTAATTTTGACACCGGAATTGGTGGATTCCATTCATGAAGACGGCGGCACTATTTTGGGTAGTTCCCGGGGGGACCAGGATCCATCCATCATGGTGGATACTCTGATGCGTTTGAATATCAATGTGCTCTTCACTGTTGGGGGGGATGGAACCCTGCGGGGCGCTCACGCGATCGTGGAAGAACTCGCCAAAAGGAATCAGCGAATTTCTGTGGTTGGCGTACCTAAAACCATCGATAATGACTTGAATCTAGTGGACCGAACCTTTGGTTTTGAAACCGCAGTTTATTCGGCAGCAGAGGTGATTACGAACGCCCACATCGAGGCCCGTGGAGCCTTCAACGGATTGAGCATCGTTAAACTGATGGGCCGCGACTCTGGATTTATTGCCGCATATGCAAGTCTGGCAAACACCGTGGTGAATCTCTGTTTGGTACCAGAGCAGCCTTTTGCTTTGGAGGGGGATGGTGGTCTACTGAAGGCCCTGGAAAAGCGATTCTCAAAAGGGAAAACCCATGCGGTTTTAGTGGTCGCCGAGGGCGCAGGGCAGGATTTATTTAAAGGCCTGCCCGAACAACGCGATGCCAGTGGGAACCTTTTGCACAACGATATCGGCGATTTGCTAGTGGCGCAATGCAAAGATCATTTCAAAAAAATCGGCACAGAGCTGAATGTTCGTTATTTTGACCCTAGTTATACCATTCGGTCTGGCCCTGCCCGTGGAACAGATGCCATTTTCTGCTATCAGTTGGCGGAAAATGCGGTGCATGCTGCCATGGCGGGAAAGACCGATATGGTGGTGGGGGCATGGTTCGGCCAGTTTACCCATGTGCCGATTTCTTTGGCCATCTGCGAACGTAAGAAGATTGACATCACGGGACCACTTTGGAACGCAGTCACGAGTGCCACACGCCAGCAGGATTATTTTCAGCAGAAATAAGGACGTGCGACTTGTTCTACTGTCCACCCCAGGCCTGCGAATAGCACCGAACAGAGCACGCTGAGGCGTGCAGCGCGGTCAATGTCCTGGGGTGTGACTTCGCAACGGTCTCCTTTGGCTCCGAGCCAGAGATCGCTCACTAATACGCCTTTTTTCCAGATGGGGCCGGCTAAGCGTAATTGCAGCGCAGCGGCAAAAGCTGTTTCGCTCCAGCCCGAATTAGGACCTGGTGACCAGGCGTGTTGCTGTAGCGTCACCGTCCAGGCTTTGCGAGCGGAGAGTCCCGGTAATAGAGTGGCCCATAGCATGGTCAATAGCCAAGTAATGCGTGCGGGTAGGTAGTTCATCACGTCGTCTAGATGGGCCCCGGCCCAA
>DATIQS010000383.1:0-1552 GCA_035470605.1 Fibrobacteraceae bacterium | reverse complement strand
CGTCCAAGGGCTGGCTAAGAGCCGCCAGAGGCCCCCGGTGGGGCTATAATCCACCGGAATTGGGAAAGGGGAAACTCAACAATTTCGTGAAAATGGTCTTCAATGCTACAGATCTATGCTGATTCGGGGATTTCTAGAGGTACCCTGTTGCCGAAGACTGGTTCAATTCGGCGATTTCCTATGGCACCATGACCGATGGCCGTGACGGTCAGACGTATAGGACCGTTATGATTGGCACCCAGACGTGGATGGCGGAGAATCTGAATTATGACACGTTGAATGATACAGGCAGCTGGTGCTACAGCGACACCGCAAGTTACTGCGATACCTATGGTCGTTTGTATAATTGGGCGACGGCGATGGGCGTTGATATGCTATATGATAGCACCATTCTGGGGGATTCCGTTGGACATCGGGGTGTTTGTCCCGATGGCTGGCATGTGCCCAGCAGTAGCGAATGGCAGACGCTAGTGGACTATGCGGGCGGGGATGATGTGGCTGGAACGTATTTGATGGCGAATTCGGATTTGTGGTTAACAAACAGCGGTACGGACGATTATGGCTTTTCCGCCCTACCGGGTGGCGGCTACTACGGGTCGTTCGGCAACCTTGGCATCTATGGGAACTGGTGGACGGCTACGGAGTACAATTCTTCGATCGCGTACAACCAACGCATGGTCTACGCCAGCGCGGTCGTGGAGTTGAACAACTACAACAGCAAGGGCCTCGTTGGGTTTTCGCTGAGGTGTTCCGAGGACTGACAACGCACATCGTGTGCGTTGCCCTCCGGGCTCACCTTCGGTCGAGTCCCCCTCCGGCATCCGTGCCTCCGTGGTGATGCGAGCCTATCCTCAATAGAGGAACTTTCCAGTAACGGCTGAAGCTGAACTGTGGGATATCAACGAAGCTAGAGCGAGTGTACCTGATGTAGACAAGAGAAGAGGCAAGAGGAATTCTACCTCCAGCAGATAGGCGACCCCCACACGAAGCTGGAGGGGCTAAAAAAAGATGCAGCCATTCGGTCTCGGATAAAATTTCAATGATCGAGACGTGAAAAAGCACGAGCGATCCGCATCCAGACCCGGAAGGCTATGCGATCTCGCCGCTGTAGTGGACTGGCACAGCCGAAAGGTGCTGGCATGGGCGCATGTCAAACACGCTTGACTCTGCATTCTGCGTGGATGCACTTGAAGACTCTCTCTCCGCACATTTGGCCTTCCAGAGATGCAACACAGACCAGGGATCGCAGTTCACTTCGGACACGTTCATATCGATCCTTGAGTCCAAAGCATCAGAGTCAGCATGGACGGGAAGGGAAGGACGTTGAACAATGTTTTCGTGGAGAGGATGTCGGCTTAGGATCTAACTGAAAAACAGGCCTTCCCTGTCCGATTTCTAGGGACCACCTCATTTTCCAAACAAGTCCAATTCGATGGTCTTTTCCTTGCGTAAAGCGTCTTCGGGAGTTTGCTTTCCAGAAACCACGGATTCTGGCGCTTTCATTACCTTGCGTACCTTTTTGGCGGTAAATTTGTTGCCAAGAGCCTTGTAG
>DATIQS010000382.1:0-3562 GCA_035470605.1 Fibrobacteraceae bacterium | reverse complement strand
GGAATCCAACCACGGATGCCCTGGCAGCGATGCAACTCTTGCCCATCGGGGGCTACAAGGGCTTTGGTCTGACCATGATGGTGGACATTCTGTGCTCCTTGCTTAGCGGCATGCCAGGGGGAGACGAGGTTTCGGAAATGTTCGCAGGCGATTTGGGAGCACATCGTTATTTGGGACATTTCTTTTTGGCGATCGACATCAGCGTTTTTACCGAACTAGACGTATTTAAAAGGCGCCTACAGGACATGGCGAACAAAATCCGAAAAACCCTCTCTCTAAATGACGCAGAACCAGTAATGGTGGCCGGCGATCCAGAAAAGAAAAAGTGGGCCGCCCGGCAGGCCGAAGGCATTCCCCTACCGCAGAACGTTTATGAGGATTTAGTGCGTATCGCCCAGGATTATGGGCTGGAACCGTTCAGGAGGATATGATGAAACAGGTTGTGGCGATTATTCCAGCGCGAGGGGGCTCCAAAGGGATTCCCCGTAAAAATTTGCAAAAGGTTGATGGGATCCCTCTGGTTGGCCTTGCCATCCAGCAGGCCCAGCAAGCCCGCAACATCCACCGCGTGTTTGTCAGCACCGAGGATGCTGAAATCGCTTTGGTGGCCAAGGGCTTTGGCGCGGAAACTTTGGGACGGAGCGAGGAATTCATCCATGACAACACCTTCATGGAAGTGGACCGACTGTTGCAGTGGTCCGTGCGGTTGATGGAACAAAACGGCGTGGAAATTGATGTACTGACAATGCTCTATCCCACCGCCCCTTTGCGCACCATTCAAAGCATCGAACAGACCGTGGCCAAAGTAGTGGAGGGGGGGTATGATTCAGCTTTGACGTTGTATGATGATTCCAAATATCTATGGAAAGTCCATGCCGATGGCTCTGCCCTGCCTGTGAATTATGACCCCAAGAAACGCGGGCCTCGTCAACTGGAGGGCTGGAATCAATGGGCGGAAAACAAGGCCGTCTATGCCATGACCAAGGCGCTGATCATGGAAACGGGATGTCGTTTGGGAGGGCGGATTGGCTTCGTGCCCATGAACGCCTGGGAATCCATCGACGTGGATGCGCCCGAAGACTTGGAAATGGTGCGAGCGATCCTGCTGGCTCGTAAATCAATGCGGGTGACGCCATGACGGCCCAGTGTCCAGTTTGCCAAGCGGAAGGTTTGGAACTTGTTTACGAGGGGCCTATTAGAAGTGGTGGCGCTGACTCTGGTTTCGAGGAAGGTTTCCGCGTATTGCGTTGTCCAAAATGCGCCATAGTGTTTTTGGATCCATTTCCAGAATCTCTTGAAGAATATTATTCAGAAAAGTCTTATTGGGAGAATCATCATGGCGCATTAGATATTGAGAAACTGCATCGCAAGCTTGATCCTGAACAATTCCGATGGTTTTATGAAATCGGTCCAGCCTTTCTCCGAGGAATGTCCATAGTGGATTTCGGCTGTGGCGCTGGCCTATTTCTTGATGCCGCTAAGTCTGTGGCGGCTTCGACTGCGGGTGTAGACAAGGCCGGATATTTTCGTGGGCATTTGCAACGTCAAGGTCATCAATTTTTTCAAGATCCATCGGAAATCGGAGACGAATCCGTGGATACGGTTGTTTCCTTTGATACATTGGAACACATTCCCACACCCAAAGAATTTTTAAAACAGATGCATCGCGTTCTGAAAAGAGGAGGGCATTGTTTTGTGGGCGTTCCCAATTTCCATGATTTTTTGACGCAACTGGTGCCCAAATATCTTCCCTTCTTTTTTCATCGTTCCCATCTTTTTTACTATGAAGCGCAAACCTTGTCTAAATTGATGACGGATGTCGGCTTCGTGATTTGCGATGTGATTTTTGTGCATAAATATGATCTGGAAAATTGCATTGTATGGGCGAGGGATGGTAGAGGCCAAGGCAATCAAGGTTCAAATCTTTTCGATCGACATACCGAATTGGCCTTTAGGCAACAAATAGAGCGTCAGGGCATTTCATCGCACTTCTTGGTGCACGCACAAAAAGCATGAAAATTTTGATCACAGGCGCCATGGGGAAATGTGGATCTGCGTTGTGGAATCTTCCGCACGAACTGATCCTGCTGGATGTCCATATCCCCGATGCGAAACGCGAGGCATTGGAAAAGACAGGACAGATCACCTGCGTCCAGGGAGACGTGCGCGATGTCAATTTGCTTGCTGGTTTGCTCAAAGGTTGCGATGCCGTGGTGCACTTGGCTGCGAGCACTGGGGTAATGCATCGCGATGATTCTCGCGACACTGCTTTGGCCTGGGACGACATCCGCGATTTGAACATCGACGCGTTGAAGCGGCTGCTGGATCTATGCCGTGAAACTTCGGTGAAGCGCGTTCTCTTTGCGAGTTCCAACCACGTGCATGGTCAAATCGAACTGGATCACCGCCCTGAAATCTACCACGGAGACAAGCCCTGTGTCTTTGCAGATACGCCTACGCGGCCAGATTCCCTTTATGGGGCAAGCAAGGTGTTCGGCGAGGCGCTTGGGCGTTTCTATGCCGAGACTGGGGGGCCGCGTTTTTATGCCATGCGCATAGGCTCCCTGTTGCCAGAGCGATATGACCATGTAGCTGGTTACGCGGAAGAAGGCGTGGACCAGGGCCTCTGGAAACGGGACTCGGAGGAATATGCGCTGCAATTGGCCCGTCTGCGGGCAACGTGGTTGTCGCGCAGGGACTTTCGCCAAATTGTCGAACTTCTCTTGCATTACCAAGGGCCCGTATACGAGCACTTTTTTGCGATAAGCGAAAATCGTAACGCCTGGTTTGACATTTCAGACACCAAAGCTCGGCTCGGCTATCAACCGAAGGACGGGGACTAAATGATATCCATCATCATCCGCACCAAAAATGAAGAGCGCTGGATTGGCAAATGCTTGCAAAGCATTGGCAAACAATCCGAAAAAGACGTGGAGATTGTTCTGGTGGACAGTGGCAGCACGGACTTAACCCTGGAGAAGGCCCGGCAGGCATGGCCGGATATCAGGATCGTTTCCATTGAAAACTTTCTGCCGGGCTTTGCCATCAACGAGGGAATCCGGGCATCGCAAGGGGATTATATCGCCATTCTCTCGGCGCACTGTATTCCTGCTAACGAACATTGGCTGGCCAAGCTCAAACAAGGCTTTTCGGACCAGGGGATCGCAGGGGTCTATGGGCGCCAAGTTCCCGTGGACTACACCTCGGACCAAGACAAGCGCGATTTGTTGATCACCTTTGGGTTGGACCGCCGGGTTCAGGTTAAAGACAGCTTCTTCCACAATGCCAATAGCATGATCCGCCGTGAGGTCTGGAATCGGTTCCCCTTTGACGAAAAGGCAACCAATATTGAAGACCGCATCTGGGGCCGCCAGGTGATTTCCGCACAGTTGAAGATCGTTTATGAACCCGAAGCGGTGGTATTTCACCATCATGGAATCCATCAAAGCAATATCAAACAACGTATGCGCAATACCGTGCGCCTGCTGGACAACATGGGATTAAATAAGTTCCCAGGAGACGACCCTACTGACCCGCATCGTTTTGAAATCTGCGCGGTATT
>DATIQS010000381.1:0-3459 GCA_035470605.1 Fibrobacteraceae bacterium | reverse complement strand
CGAGTCTCCAAGATAAAGGGAATCTCCAGGATAAATCCAATGGGGATCTTGGATATGACGATTCTGAGCCCAAAGATCGGGCCAAGCAAAAGGATCATTGCGAAATTGCGCACTCAAATCCCATAACGTATCGCCTTTCTTAACAAGATAGGCTCCAGCCAGCAAAACGCCACAGGCCACAAGAAGAATTATCCTGGAAACGGGTCGTATCATTTGGGCCACCTTTTCCTGAAAATTTAACCAAATTCTTAACGCCAGCGAAATTTTCCAAACAGGGACCCCATTGGAACGGAAATGGCAATCAAGGGGACCTGAATCAATTCGACACAGGGAAGCCAGACGACGAGGGGTAAAAGCCGAAGTCGAAAGCCTCCAATAATCAGAAACAAAGCATCCACTGCGAATTTTGCCAAAAAGGAATAACCCCACAAGGACCAACGAATCCACCCCGGTAAGGCAAGAAAGGGCCCCAAAAACAGCCATGCATAGAAGCAATAGATCAGAGCGAGGAAAAACACATAAAATGGATTGGCGTATTTCGTGCCATTAGAGGCCCAACGGGAACGCTGATTGAGTAAAGCCATCCAAGTATGAACCGGTTCCGTTTCCACCACGGCATCTGGATCCATGTTGTAGCAGAACTGAACTCCTTGGTGCACCATTTTATGCACCAGCATATCATCATCTCCAGAGGGATATTGCATCAGATCAGAAAAGCCATTCACCTGATAAAACAGGTCCTTGCGATAGGCCAGGGCTGCAGCGCTAGCAACCATGGGATGCCCATTCGAAAAGCCCGCGGCCTCAATCAGCGTAAACCCAAGTGTGTCGAGTTTCTGATAGGAGTGAAGAAGAGACCGTCCGCCATTGTTGCGTTTGGCTCCTTGGACAATTGCGATTTCCCCTTGGAAACGGGAGGCCATACTGGATAACCAGGTGGGAGTGGGAGTACAATCCGCATCCATCGTAGCCAAAATTTCATAACGCGCCATAGAAAAGCCTTGCGCCAAGGCGCGCTTTTTAGGCGATGGTAATAGCGGGGCGTCCAGAGGAATATGACAAAGACGGAATCGGGGATGATGGGATACAAACTCTTCTAGTAATAGCGGTGTCTTATCTGTGGAACGATCGTTAACACAAATGACTTCCCACTCGCCTGGATAATCCTGTGCATCCAAGGATTCCAGGGTTCGTAACACATAAGCTTCTTCATTATGAAGAGGAACGACAATGGAAACACTTGGCTGACTGCCGGATGGACGTGGACGGGATGCGCGCAAAACACCCACGGTAAAAGACAGGAAGAGCAACACATAGAGTGCTGTAAGAATGCAGACCAGGATATTTTCCAATGGGTTTCCCTGTGATACCGATTACCAAAACTCGAATTCAAATATAGACACTTTGCCTTTTTTCCCCGTTTTGGCCAATGTTTGTCTTGATGTGACGCCACTCACTTGGAAATAGCCGAAAAAAAAGCAATTATTTGCATAATTCCATTTTAACAGAGGTGATTGAAAATGGCTTATAGACAGATCCTCACGCCCATCCTTCTTTTGGCTGGTATAGCAATGGCCCAAATTCAGGCAATACCAGGCAAGGGTTCCGTGGATTGGGGCGCACGTACAGTCACGGCGGTGGGAATTGGCGCACCGAATCCGAATATGCCAGAAGTCACCGCGCGGCCCATGGCGATCCGGGCTGCCCGTGATGTGGCGCTGCGCAATGCGCTGGAATTGATTAAGGGCCTACAGATGACGTCCTCTACCACCGTGGAAAATTTCATGGTCGCCAACGATGTCATTCGCACCCAAGTCGATGGTTACATTCGCAAATTCGAGGCTTCCGAACCCCGCTACATGTCAGACAAAACCATTGAAATTACTGTGACCATTCCTTTAGATGCGGAACTGGCGAATACACTACTTCCTCCAACCATTGGCAAGGCTCCAGCGGTCGTCATTGCAGCGCCAGCGGTTCCCGTAGTCCGCAATTTCACCGGTCTCGTTATTGATGCTCGGGGTACAGGTGCGATTCCCGCACTGGTTCCCAAAATTCTGGACGAAGAAGGCAAGGAAGTTTATGGAAGCGCTTATGTTACTCGCGACTGGGCAACCAAATGGGGCATGGCCGGATACGCAAAAACACCAGAACAGGCGGCAGGCTTTAAGGATCGTGTAGGGACAAACCCAGGCATAATCAAAGCGGTAAAGGCCACCGGTGCCAGTCGTTGCGACCTAGTTATATCCAACACCGATGCGATGGATGTCCGGGCGGCCGCCAAGTCCATGAAATTCCTGTCTGATTGCCGTGTTATTATTGTGGTTGACTAAGAGGAGAACCCCATGAAATCCATGAAATTTGCGATTCTCGCCCTACTGGGCCTTTCCCTGATGTTTGTTTCTTGTGCCAAAAGCCGCAAAGCCGGAGGTATGATGGACGACCCTCAGACGCATACTATCCAGGGCATGAAATACTGGGATAAAGGGGATTACACCCGCGCCAGTGATGAATTTAAACTGGCAATTTCCCTAGAAACGGGGAAGAAATATGGTCCTGCTTGGGCTGGACTTGCCATGGCGGATGCCGCTGAGGGCAAATTCAAAGAGGCAGAAGATGAGGCAGATAAGGCGATCAGCTATTGTGAAAAAGACAAAAAGGAATACCAAGGAGAAATGGCTGCGGCAATTGTGATCGAATTCCAACACAAGGGAGATACGGAGAATCCCGATTGGTGGAAAGATGCGGAAGATCACTATGAAGACGCCCTGAAAATTGACCCGCAATCGGGAGAGGTCTATTTCCGCATGGGGCACATGTATAAAATCGGCTATGAATTTCGCAAAGCGGAAGACGCCTTCAAAAAGAATCTGGAAGTCAAAAACGGCTATGAGGAGCAAGCCAATCAGGAATGGGCTGTCGTTCAGAAGATCCTGCGCGCGGAGCCCGGAACCCGCGTAGGGAAAAAGATTGCTTTGGTGGAACAAATCACGCGAGCCGACATTGCCGCGCTGTTCATGGCCGAATTAGAACTCGACCGAATTCTTGACAAAAGCAAAGTCAAAACCTATGACACCGATTTCTCCGCTCCCACGGATCCTCGGGAAATGGCGACAGATACACTTAAAAAAATGGCGGACATCGTGGATTGTGATCACCATTGGGCTCGCAATTTTATCACAGACGTGCAAAACTATCGCATCCGCGGTCTGGAACCCTCTCCAGATCACAAATTCAACCCCGATCAGACCATCACCCGTGCAGAATACGCTTTCTTTATTGAGGATATTCTCATGGCAATCACGGGAGACCGGACATTGGCCACAAAATACATTGGTAGCAACGAATCCCGCTTCCCCGATGTCAACCCTTCCTCTCCTTTCTACAATGCCATTTGCAACGCTGTAGACAAAAACATCATGGACGCGGCTCTGGACGGGACATTCCACCCTGGCGATC
>DATIQS010000380.1:0-4199 GCA_035470605.1 Fibrobacteraceae bacterium | reverse complement strand
TGAATCCACGGCGGTTTAGAACTCCGGTCAGTTCGTCTCGGTTCGAGAGGTTCAGGAGCTGTTGGTTGGCCGAAATCAATTCACGTTGAATATCCTGTTGCGACTCCATTAGCCAGGTTCCCTGTAATGCAGCGGATAGCTGGAGCATTAAGGGTTCATAATAATTTTCCAGGGCCTCGTTAACCTCCATGATGCAAACCCCAAGAAAGTTTGATTGACAAACCAATGGAACGATCACGCAAGGCCTGGAACGCGATGCGATACGTTCTGCGAGAATCTCTGCTGGAGGGTGGCGTTGTTCCGAATCGCGTAGTACTAGACCATTACCATATTCGATCCAACGATGAAATGCGATTTCTGCTAGGGAATCCTCGGGAAGAAGCCCCGATTTCCATTCTAGGATTCCTGCCCAGGAAATTTGGGCGCGCAGCAAGGTGCGGGCGACTCTGTTGTCCCAACTGGCTGGTTCCAGATTGGAAAAAAGAATTTGAGCGGCCTGGCGAATGGCTCGGGACAAAAAGAAAGAACGCATTTGTTCTTCAATAAATTCGTCGCGTCCCGATTGCCCTGGATCCCGATGGCATCCACAGGAGGAGCGGATGACCAGTTCTCCCAGAAACATTTCCTGGCATTTTTTTGCCTTGATTTCGTTGCCGGCCAAAATTTCCACGGCACGCCTACTCATGGCCTCTGTCGGTTGACGGATGGTGCTGAGAGGGATGCGCATCCAGCGGGCTTCCGCGATGTCATCCATGCTGACCATGCGAACCCGATCCAGGGGAATCCCGGCGAACTCAAATGCCTGCTGCGCCCCAATGGCCATTGTGTCGTTCATAAAGAAGATCGCGTCAATTTCTGGGTCCCGGTTTAATAAGGCCAGCGCGGCTTCTCCTCCATTTTCGTTCGTGAAATTTCCGTCTTCTTCAAGATTTTTGTCCAATGGGATGGACAGACTCCGCAAAGCCTCGCGAAATGCGGCTAATCTCGCTTGGGTATCAGGATTGGTAGGCACTCCAGTAACGCAGGCGATTTTGTGGCAATGATGGACCTTGACCAAGTGGGTAATGGCGGCGAGAATCGCGGAAGATGCATCAAAATTTAGACTGGCCCGTTCCACATAGGGCGGCTCCCCGAGATACACGGTGCGGGTTGGATCCAAACCGCATACATCCTCGACCTGACTAAAGGGTTCATGGGTAGAAAGAACCGATTCAGCAACCACGGAACCATCCAAGCCCAAATAAGGGACAAGGCGATAGAGCGTGTTATGAGCCAGTTCATCGTTGTGGGGAGAATGCCACGCTTTGCCGATAATCCCGACGGCTTGAATGCCTTTTTGCTCGCAAGAAGAAACGAAAGCACGCCATACCTGTTTTTGAAACAAGTTGCCAATTTCGTTGATGAGCAGTCCGTATAGCGGCTTTTTCTGCATTTATACTCATTATACCAAAGATTTGCCTTGGGCGCTATGGTTGTTAAATTTTCCCAAATGGATACATCAGGATTGTTCGTTACGGGTACTGGCACGGATGTGGGAAAAACCTTTGCATCGGGTTTCGTTTTGGCCGTTTTACGATCTTTGGGGTCCAAATCACTCTATTATAAGCCCATCCAGTGCGGTCCTGCTCAGCATCTGGGAAAGAGCTTTCCAGACGGAGATGCCCAGTTTATTCGAGAAATTTTGGGGCACCCTGATACGGCGAATACCTGGATGCTACGAAAACCATCCTCTCCACATTTGGCTTTTGCGATGGAAAATGTCGTTTTTGATGCGAAACGCTTCCAGGATGCCTTAGAAGTTCATCGGCGAAATTGTGACTTTCTGCTTGTGGAGGGGGCTGGAGGAATTCGGGTCCCTATCAATGATACGTTAGATATGGCGGATTTAGCGTCTTTGTCAGGACTTCCCGTTTTGGTGGTTTCTCCTCCAGGTTTGGGGACGATTAATCATACGTTGCTGACTTTGGAGCATTTGGAACATCGGCAGTTACCCATTGCTGGCTTCGTTTTTTGTGAAAATCTCCCTTGTGCGGACCCGGATCAACTGGCGGCCGATAACGCCCGTGTCATTCAGGCGCGCACGGGTGTTTCTTATCTGGGAGCCATTCCCTTCTGGCAGGAGCTCTGGCCGGATTCTGCGGTGGAACATCATCCCTTGCGTCAATATTTGAGCTGCTGCTCTCATGTTTGATCCATCGCTCCTTCAGAAAAAAATGGAGACCATGCGGTCTCAAAGCACCTTGCGCCATTTGCCGACTTCCTCCCAACCTCCCGTCAATTTTGCTTCCAACGACTATTTGGATTTGGCCAGGCACCCTGCTTTGGCGGAAGCTTGTGCTCAGGCGGCTCGCCGTTGGGGAACTGGATCCACGGGCTCGCGTCTGCTGACCGGATCTCCTGCGATTTTTGAGGAAACGGAGCAGTTTTTGGCCTCATGGAAAGGCTCGGAAGCTGCCTTGCTCTTCAATACAGGCTACGCCGCGAATTTGGCTTTGGTGGACGCCCTTTCTCAGGGGAAATATCCCATTTTTCTCGATAGGCTTGACCACGCTAGCATTTACGATGGTGCTCGCCTGAGTGGAGCTCCTTTGCATCGTTTTCGGCATAACGATCCAGAGGATTTAGAACATCTTTTGCAACGATATCCCGGCCCTGGCTGGATTTTTACCGAGTCCGTCTTTTCTATGGATGGGGACCTGGCGCCACTGGACGCGTATGCGGAGCTTGCGCAGCGTTATGACGTTGGATTGGTCGTCGATGAAGCGCACGCCGAGGGCGTTTTTGGTCCGGGAGGGCGTGGACGGGTTCACGAACTGGGCTTGCAACATCAGGTGGATGTGGTGATGGGGACGCTGGGGAAAGCCTTAGGGTGTGCTGGGGCTTGTGTTTGGGCTTCCCATGTTGTGGTGGATTGGCTGGTGAACCGCGCCCGTTCTTTTATTTACTCTACGGCGCAATCTCCTGTTGTGGTGGCGTCTGTGGCTCGGGCAATTGCTTTGTTGGATGAAGAACCCTGGCGACGAACCCATGTCCTGAACCTGGCGCAACATTTGCGCGCTCTTTTACGAGATCAGGGGTTCAATACCTTAAATTCCGCCAGTCAGATCGTTCCGGTCGTGCTGGGCGAAAGCGTAATCGCGTTGCAGGCGAGTGCGTGGCTTGCGCAACGTGGATTTTGGGTGTCCGCTATCCGTGAACCAACGGTTCCCAAGGGAAGCGCCCGGCTGCGTATGAATCTCACGGCTGGACATTGCGAAGAGCAGGTGAAGGCACTTGTGGCCGCCCTGGTTCAGTGGCGCGAGGCCAGCCTATCCTGAATGTGTTACAATTGAGCCATGGAATCGCAGGAACAAAATCGGATCCGAGAAGCTTGGTCTGACCATGGTCGCCAGTTTGGACAATATCGTTTTGTCTATCCCGTGCTCTCCAGGCGGGCCAAGGGGATCTCTCTGGGTGTAAATCTCAACCCGGATTTGGTGTGCAATTTTGATTGCCCCTATTGTCAGGTGGATCGAGAAACTCCAGGAGAAATTCCAGAGCGTTTTACCCTGGAGGGCTTCCGCGAGGAGTTAGAGCGGGCGTTACGGCATTGGCAGCACAATCGCTTTATGGATAGTCCTCGATTTCAGGGCTTACCTGGGCCGTTGACGGAACTCAAAGATATTTGTCTCTCAGGAGATGGGGAACCCACCTTGTCGCCCAAGTTTCCCGAGGTTTGCCATCTGCTACGCTCTGTTCAGGGCGCTTGGAAGGATACGCTGCTGAAGCTTACTTTGATCACCAACGCGACGTTGTTACATCAGCCCCAGGTGCGTGCCGGTCTCGTTTCGTTGACTGGACTTCGCGGAGAAATTTGGGGAAAACTCGATGCGGGTACAGAACCTTGGTTCAAGCAGATGAGTCGATCTCGTTATACCTTGTCGCATATTGAGGATAATTTATGTCGTACTGTTCGGGATTTCCCTCTGCGAATTCAGACGATGTTATGTATGCTGAACGGGAAAGAGCCTGACCAGAAAGAATTGGAAGCCTGGGCGCAGCGCATTGTCCATATCCAAGCAACCAATCCGACGAATTTGCTGGAAGTGCAACTGTATACCATTGTCCGGCGGACAGCGACTCATTCCGTGGCTCCTGTGTCCGATGCCTTTCTGAATCACGTATCCCAGTGGTTGCGTCTACAAATTTCAGCGCCTGTT
>DATIQS010000379.1:0-3408 GCA_035470605.1 Fibrobacteraceae bacterium | reverse complement strand
TAGTGCTTTTGACTGCAGGAAAGTAACCGCCCTTTTTCTTTTTTTGAATAGGAAAACCGGAAATTCTATCTCGGCGTTTTTAGGAAATTTATTATCGGTGTTAACAAAAATCTGTTTCAATCCGCCGATCAGGCCTTATATGCATGCAAACAAAATGGAAGGAATCAGGTCCAGCTTGATGATTCCCAGGATTCTCCATGAACCGAACAGCCACGGTTGACCAAGCCTACTCCCCCGCATCCTCCTTGCTCCAGACGAATGAGACGCCAGCTATGTTCGCTGGATGCCCCACGAAATCCGCGCGATGCTGTACCCACAGGGTATCGCACCCGGCTAACGAGCAAGGCTCGAAGCCGTTGAGCTTTGCATAGCATTCCGTAGGGCTACGTCAACAAATTGCACATCGATCGGTCGGGCTGGAGATATCTCCGTTTTGATATGCCAGTTTAGCTAGCTGCTACTGGCACATATCCTCTCCTGAGGACGGCTCTGCCGAATAACGGAGACAGACTCTTTGTGTACAACTACGACCGTTCGGTTCAAACCTTTGAACTTACACAAGGGGTATTTGATTCTGCGCCAAGCTGTTCTAGGCCAGAAGTTCCCATGACGCTCGATTTGCGTTGGGGATGAAACCACAGAGAACGCAGAAAGCACCGAAGAGGCGTGGCGTCCCCTGCGCCCCTGTGGTTCAGAAAATAATTACCAGTTCGCCACCACAATTCCATAAGGAGGTAGAGCATCTCCGCTGGAAATCGTTTTTAGGGCAGAGCCATCCCAGGCTTTTAGACCAGAGAGATCGGTTTCGCGCTCCCCGATATATAGAATGCCTGCACTGGCATCAAACGCCAATCCACCAAAGGCATCCACCACACCGGGAATGGAATCCAATGAAATAGAGCCGTCGCTAATGTTCACTGCAGCGACAGGTTCTGCACCATAGGACTTATACACTGTAGTGTAGAACAATCCATTGGCGCTATCCAACGCAAGGTACAAAGGGCCTCCTCCCAGAGTCGTCGCGTTCAGCAGCTGCGAAACGGTGCCGGTGGCTAGGTCCAAAACATCAATGCTTTTCGTGGAATCCAAGTCTGAGCTCATAAGATCTCCAGAGTTTGCGACATAGAGTTTTCCCTGGTAGATCAAAGCGGCATTTGGATTGTGACCGATTAACTGAAGCGTGTCGATTAAGGTGCCTGTTTGGGCATTAAACCGGGCCACCAAAGCCGGTTTATCTGGGCTCCACAAAATTAGGCGTTGCATAATAACATACAAGGTGTCTCCACTTAGGGCCAGATTATAAGGATTCGGAGAGGATTCTCCATCTTGAGCATAGGCGGAGAGATCAACGGTGTCTCGAATAGAGCCGTCCTTTGGATTAAAGGCCAACAAATTGTTGTTGCCGCTTTGAGCTAGCCAGCCGATCGTATCGTTCAGGATAGCCACATCTTCAGGGTTGGCTCCACTGGCTAAAGCGTTTTGGTACAGTACGGCAGAGGTTGGGGATGTTGACAATTCCGAGAGATCCAGTTTGCTCAGATTGTCCGTTCCCGAACGTTCTAATACATAAAGATATTGTCCCTGTACGCTGATGCGGGCGTCTTCATAAAACTCGAGTAGTGAAGATGATAGGCTATCCCCATCCAACCAACGCAGAGCGCCAGAAGCATAATCAGAGGTAAACTCCAAAACCAAACTGGAACCAGCAGAAGCTTCTGTGGCACTGGAACCAGCAGAGGAATCCTCCTCTGCACTAGATGTAGCAGAAATTTCTGCGGCACTGGAACCAGCAGATAGCGCGACTGAGCTGGAAACGGCTGACGAGTTTCCATCGTCGTCATCGTCGCTATCGGAAAGGCAGCCCACCAATAGTGAGGCGGAAAGCAAGCTCGTTAGAGCGAGGATTTTTCGGTTCATTGGATTCTCCTTATGAATTGAGGTTAAAATTCTTGAACGAGACCTAAAGAATATTGACGCCCTGGAGTGGGGTATGCGGAGTAAATGTCCTGAGATTCTGCTCCGGTCAGATTATTTGCGCAGAAACGTATTGTCGCACCCGTCCAGGCCGCCACGGCAAGGGATGCGTGTACATTTCCCTGCGGAGCAATACGCATTTGGTTGGCCATGTCGCGATACACCGTAGAGCGCCATTCCCCTCGAACCCCGAATTCGCAGCGCCCCCAGCGTATGGAGAACTCACTCCCTGTGGAAAAACGAGGTTCATTGGGGGAAAGCTTATTGTGATAAGCGGCTAGATTTGTTGTATTACGCGGATCCTGCCAAGTCATTTGTGCGCTCCAATCCAACCAGGAGAATGGAGAGAAATGGCATTCAGCCTCCCAACCCCGTGTCTCGGTACGACTCAGGTTCTGAGGTTTACTAAAACCGGCGCTATAGACCCAATAAATTCCGTTGCGGGAGCGATTCCAAAAAAGGGAGGTTTGCAGACGCCATTTGCGCCCGGTGAGTTCCAAACCCAATTCTGCGTTTTCGCCTTTCTCGGGCAACAAATCTGGATTGGGCAAAACCGCGGCGCAGGTGCTGTAGAGTTCCCGTAATTCCGGCAATCGGTAATGATGCCCACCGGCGACTGTCACCTTCCACCAACTGGCGGGATCTCCCAGACGTAAAGAGGCCTGCGAGGCTTGTGCCCAACGGTGGCTGGTTTCTTCGGGCATGGTGTCATTATATGTTGTACGCAAAATTCCGCCGGAATTATGGTCGATTAAGCCAGTGGCCTGCAAATTGGTTTGCAGAGCCAGCCAGGAGCGTAACGCGGCGGAGGCCTCCAATGCTCCCGTACCAGAATGGCGCTGTAACCGCCATTTCCAAGAACGAGCCTGGGCCGGATTATCTCGGGGATCGAGTTGCTCTCCAAAACCCGACAGGTGCATTTGCAAGCTGTAGCGATTTCGCCATTCTCCCAGGAAGCGCAGCGCCCCTTCTCCCCGCAAGTCGCGTGTCCCGATTTCCTGATATTCCTCATTGCCTGTGCTATACCCCAAATGGTCGATTTCATTCGACCAGTGAAACAGATCCTTGGCCGTACGTCCTCCCAGTTCCGCTTCCATACGCCAGCCATTGTTCCAAGGCAACTGCAACCAGGTCAGGCGGGATGTAAGCCATTGGCGATCAAAGCCCGCTACGTGGGTAATTTGCGATTCGGTTCCCGGGTAACCTCCGTTTTCCTGAGAGTGGTTGATCTGCAGGCGTAATTCTCCCCAGGGGAGAATGCGATTCCAGGCGTGGTTCCCACTGAGTTGGGAATACTGTGCGTTTTGACGGTTGCGCGAGCTATCGTCTGCAGTATTATACGCTGTCCCATTGCGGTCCCAATAGGAGTAATCATTATCGGAAAAGCGCCAGGAAAGCGTGCTGTTCCAACGTGCCGAGTCTCCTAGAGGAGAC
>DATIQS010000378.1:0-6547 GCA_035470605.1 Fibrobacteraceae bacterium | reverse complement strand
GTTCACCAATCTGAATCGATGACCTTCAAATCCTTCTAATCTCGGCATAAGCTGTAACTCTCATATTAAAATATAAAGCGCCAAGCACCTTCTGCGCGAACGAACGTCTCCCTCTCATCCGGATAACAATGCATGAGCCACTTCGGTTCTATACGCCATGCTTTCCTGGTCTGCTGATATAATCTCAATTTCAGAAGGAGATGAGACACCGATACCAAGGTCTGAAGCCCTTGCAATTTGTCTTTGATCAAATATTTTTCGTTTCATAATGGCTGAATTGCTGCCAAGGGTCTTGAGCACAGCGACGCCAACCGCATCGATGGCCACACGATCGGTTGATGCTAAAAGGATATTCCCTTTGGCTCTCTTTCCTGTAGCAGGCCCACCATCTGTAAACACATCGATTCCATCCAACACGATGAGGTCCGGCGAAAATGGGTGATTAATTTCTGCGATCATTTCCTGCTGATGGGGAGACTGGTGCAGTTCGCCCATATATTGATACCCGTGCCGAAATGTGGGAACTACGCCGACATGCAATTTAAGCGATAGGGTAAATACGCCTCCAAATTGGTGGGTTTTTAAACAACACGTGGATATGAGGCATTCTGTCTCGAGAATGGGCCTGGCTATTCGAAACCCATTTTCCCAATGGCTGTCTTTCGATTTAAATTCAACCCAATCCTTTTTTTCCAAATCATCAAAGTCAATGATATGAACATCCTTTTGTTTTAAAAGAGGAAGAATTCCCTTTTCATCCATCACTTCCCGGGTCGGTGGATAGCTCCTTTCACCCAAACTGATAGATTTTGCCCCCATGTTCCAGACCTCATCCACAAGTGCCATCAAGGTGTCATTGTGAGTTGATCCAGGAGTCGGATCTGCCGTATTGAAGTTTGGTTTTATAAGAACATCTTTATTTTTTACAGGATTGAGCCCAAGGGTGGTTATCGAAGATTTTACGCCAATGGTTCTATCTTCTGTTTTTACAAATGCAACTTTACTCATTTGCTTGCCTTTCCTTAGATGAATTTAGGTTAAAACATCTTATTCAAAAACCAGGATTGTATCTTAAAACAATAATACATTGATAACTTTATATAAAGTCAAGATCAAATTATTATGGCACCAAAGTTGGCCGGTAATTTTAAAAACATACCGGCACGTTTTGGTTTCTTTTCATGAAATGTTCGGATTATGGACGTCCCGGAAGTCCTACTGAAGAGTAGTTTTCAATCTGAATTCTGCACAATCCCGGTCCTTTAACTGCAGGAAACTCAAGTGTGATATTATGAATTAATACAATGGATTTATGGGCTTTTTAAACAGGCTTCTGTTGTTGACATGTCATAATATAAATGCTAGAAATTACATCTTAAATTGTCAATTCGCGATCTTGTCTTTTAATGGTTTAATAGCAATATTACCGATATGATCAAGGGATCACGCTGGAGGAATTTTTACGGTCGTTGGGTGCTGGGTTGGCCCAAGACGACGATAGCCATCATCCTCATTTGTCTCGGGATGTCAGCTTACGGGCTCAAGGATTTTCGCCTCGACGCATCGGGGGACGCCCTCGTGCTGGAGAACGACGAGGACATGCGGTACTATCGCAAGCTCATCGAGCGCTACAAGAGCGGAGACTTCGTCGTCATCACCTATTCCCCGCCGGAAGAACTACTCTCCATGGCGTCACTCGCGCGGCTCAAGAAGGTCCGGGACGAACTCATAAAGCTCCACCGGGTCTCGTCCATCGTCACCATCCTGGATGTACCCCTTTTCAAGAACAAGCCTGGAAACCTCAAGGAGCTCAAAGACAACATCCGGACTCTCGAGTCTCCCAAAATTGACCTGCAGCGTGCCATCGAGGAATTCCGGGACAGTCCCATATACCAGCATATGCTGGTCAGCGAGGACATGCGCTCGGCAGCCATCCAGGTCAATTTTAAGACGGACAGCAGCCATGAGCTAATGCTTTCCCGGCGATTGAAGCTCATAGAGAAGAAATACGAAAAGACCCTGACGGTCAAAGAGCGCAACGAGCTTGACACCATTGAGGATGAATACCGCCGTTACAAGGACGAGGACCGGGCTGCCCGCCACCAAGATATCCAGGACATACGTCGCATCATAGGCGCCTACCGCTCCAAAGCAGGCTTCATTCTGGGCGGCGTGCCCATGATCGTCGACGACATCATCACCTACGTAAAGAACGATCTCAAGGTCTTCGGTGTAGGGATGTTTCTTCTGCTCGTGGGGACCCTTTACGTAATGTTCAGGCGGAAACGATGGATTGTTCTCCCCCTGGCCTCCTGTTTTTTTTCGGTCTTCTTAATGCTTGGGTTGCTGGGACTGGCCCATTGGGACGTTACGGTCGTCTCCTCCAATTTCGTCTCCCTCCAATTGATCCTGACCCTGTCGTTGGCCATCCATATCGTGGTGCGTTATACCGAACTCCTGGGACTGCGGCCGCAGGCGTCCAATTGCGAAGTTATGCGGGATGCGGTCTGTGATGTCTTCGTCCCATCGCTATACTGCCAGCTGACGACCATAGCGGGTTTCTCATCGCTGATGTTCTGCGGGATACTTCCCGTGATGAACTTCGGTTGGATGATGACCATGGGACTGGGCGTTTCCCTGGTGATCACCCATCTGTTCCTTCCCGCTGCGGCGGTACTCCTTCCCAGACCTCCTGCCACATTCGTGGAGATGAAGTTCGGGACGCCTTTCACGTCCTTTTGTGCGAGGATGGTGCAGGGCTACAGGGGCTGGATACTGGCGGTCGGGGCCATACTGACGGTGGTAACGGTCATCGGCTGTCTGCGGCTGGAGGTGGAAAACAGCTTCATCAACTATTTCAAGTCGTCCACCGAGATCTTCCGAGGCATGAAGTTCATAGACCGGAATCTTGGTGGCACGACACCGCTGGAAATTACCTTGGAATTTAAGGAACAGCCCGGTTCCGAGGGCACCAAGCCCTCCGCACCCAACCCTGGGACGGCCAAAAGCGGAACAGCGTCACCCGACGATGAATTCGACAAGTTCAGAGAGTTTGAGGAGGAGCAGACCTCGAAGAAATACGGTTTCACCACCTCCAAGCTCGAGCTCGTAGAGAAGGTCCACGACTACCTCGATGCCCAGCCGGAAACGGGAAAGGTGCTGTCCTTGGCCACGGTCTGGAAAACGGCCCGGAGCATCAACGAAGGGAAGGAACTCGACGACTTCAGCGCTGCGATTTTGTTTAACTCCCTGAAAGGCCGGGACCGTGAACTATTGGTGGACCCCTACGTTTTCATCCAAAATGACCAGATCAGGCAGATCAGGATCACTACCCGAATCAAGGATTCCCTGCCGGACATCCGGAGAGATGCGCTCCTCAAGCGGATCCATGGTGATCTGGTGAAGAAGGTGGGGCTCAGCGAAGGCCAGTTCAGGCTCGCCGGGCTCATGGTCCTATACAACAACATGCTGCGCAGCCTCTTTGACTCTCAGATCAAGACCATCGGCTACACGGTTTTGGCCCTGACCACCATGTTCCTTATCCTTCTTCGTTCCTGGAAGATCGCTTTGGTGGCCATCCTCCCGAACCTCCTTGCCACCATGTCCATACTTGGGGTCATGGGCATCATGGACATCCCCCTCGACGTGATGACGATCACCATCGTGGCCATCAGCATGGGCATCGCGGTGGATGATACCATCCATTATCTCCACCGATTCCATCGAGAGATCCTTTTGGATTGGGATTATCCGGCCGCCATGCGGCGATGCCACGGCACGATTGGGAACGGAATGTATTACACCTCGGTTCCCATCATCCTGGGTTTCTCCATCCTCGGACTATCCAACTTCGTGCCGTCGATACTTTTCGGTCTATTCGTGGCCTTGGCCATGATCGTGGCGCTCTGGAGCAACCTGAACCTGCTGCCAAGTCTCGTGCTCGTGTTCAAGCCATATGGCCGCGGACTGTCCACACAGGCCCGGCGTCCTGGGTCAGACGGGAAAGGACTCCGGGATCCTCACTAAACAAAGCGAACGCATTCTCCATTCAAGGTTTGACAACATTCATTTAAAGTTATTGTTGTTTAGGGGCCTCTAACGGCTTTTCGGGAACCACAGTCTTCTCAGTTTTTTCAACCTCTTTTGCTTCTTCTGTTATCCCGGTAGCCTCAGTTTTTTCAACCGCTTCGGCTTTCTCGGCCGTCTTTATCTCGAACTCGGTTTTACCCAAAAGAGCTCCGCTTTCAGAAACGATCTCCACATGTCCATTCCCCAATAACATATAAAGCTTTTTAGAACTACATGTACGCCAGGATTTTGCGTTTACAGGCAGTTTAACTCTCGCAATTTCATTATTCCCAAAATACCAGACATGATAAACAAACGTCGGATCTTCAGCTCCGCTAATTTTGGTAAAACAGTATAATTTGTCCAAATCATCAGGGAAGACAGTTCCGACATCAGAGGGCTGCCGATCCTCGACAGCGGTACACATATGAATCTCTTCCAAAACCAATGCCGGCTGTTGCGGTGCTGCAGCTGGCGTTGTTTCTTCCATTTGCTTTTTGGCAGGGTCTTCCTGAGCGAAACAGACACCTGAAAGAATCAGGGCACTCAACAATACAAACAATGTTTTTTTTAACATATTACCCTCCTTTTACATGTTTTAAAGTATTAAAGTATTGGTGTCAAAGCTTCAATTGTGAATTATGGTTGCGCTTTGTTCAATTCAAAGTTTGACACCATTCACAAAATCCTACGTAACCTCAAATGGTGAAAAAAAATCGTCCGTGCTAAGCTCGTGTTACCTTCTCCAACAGCTTCCGATAATAGACATAGTTTTCAAAGGGAACATCCGCTCTCACGCGCCCGTCTGCCATGGGTATGAACCCGCCGCCGGCCAGCAAGGGCGGTACTTTTTCCTCGACTTCACGGCGGATCGCCTCCTTGCCGTTCCTTAAAGCGTCAAGATCGATGCCTCCGATCAGGCGCAACTCAGGACCGAACTCGCGGCGAAGATCGCCATAGTCCATGGCCTCAATGTTGACTTCGCAAGCCCAAAGACAATTGAATCCCCATTTGAGAATGCTTGGAATCAATATCCGGGCATTGGCAAAGGTGCGCAGAACAACTGTTTCGACGCCATACCGGTTCAGTACATCCAGGACCGGTTGATAGCTTGTCAAAACGAACGCTTCATACATCTGCGGAGAGAGCAGGGGGCGATCGTTTCCGCCGATGGGCTCGGAGAAAACCGCGGCATCGACTTCAACCTCTGCCAGGACCCTTTCCGCCATTCGGGCCGCAAACTCTCCCTGGACAGCCATAGCTTCGTGCACGTATTTCGGGTCTTTTATGAGGAGGCGAATCACTTCGGAAAACCGATCCCAGCCGTACACGCCCATTGACAAGAAAAAGCCGCGGTGCACCCTCAGCATGAGCACGTGATCGCGGGATCGCCAGGTGCGGACCCGTTGGGACCATTTCCAAGGCAGTCGGCGGGAATCATCCGGATTTAAACTTTTCCTCAGCACTTTCAGTTCATTCCGGGAAGTTGGCCATTTCTTCAGCTCGGGGCGGGGTTCCAGGTCCGTTTCTATTTCTTCGCGCCGATCAGTCGAGAACATCTCGGAGAGTTCCCTCTTTTTGGTCAGACCCTGTTTGCGCCAGGCTTTGATGACATCTTTTCGAATGCCCTCTTCAAAGTAGGGAACGCGGTCGGTCTTTTCGTAACGCATGGTTTTCAAAAAGCGTTCGCGACTCGTCATGTACGTACCCATCCTGTGGTTATGAGGCTATCAAGTTTCGGGCGATAGCCACAGCACCGGCGGCATCCGGGCTGTACCCATCGGCTCCGATTTCAGCGGCAAAAGATGCGGTCACCGCCGCGCCGCCGACCAGGGTCTTCAAGCTGCTCCCGCCTTTGGCCCTGACATCGGCAACAACCGCTTCCATTTCCGCCATGGTCGTGCTCAGCAGGGCGGAGAGGGCAACGATATTCGCCTGATGTTTTTTAGCAGCAGCCAGGAACTTGCTTTTACTGACGTCCACACCCAAATCTATGACGCTAAATCCGGCACACTCCAGCATCATGGCCACCAGGTTCTTGCCGATGTCGTGAATGTCGCCCTTGACGATGCCAATGACAATGGTGCCTTTAGCCTTGATGTCTGACCTTGCCAGATGGGGCCTGAGAACTTCAAGGCCGGCGTGCATGGCCTCGGCCGCCATTAACATCTCGGGCACAAAAAAAACGCCCGCACTAAATTGCCTTCCGACCTCATCCATAGCGGCAATTAGAGCGTGGTCGAGGATTTTAAATGCGTCCTCGCCCTGATCCAGATGGGCTCGTACCAGTTGGGCGGTCTTTTCCTGATCAAAATCAAGGACCGCGTCGATGATGGCTTTGGCTTCCATGAATACCGTTAATCTCGATTTTCTAACCATGATATTCGAATAAACTGAAAAGAAAAAAGAAGCAACTTAATATGTTAAGGACGCCCCCCATTTTTATTTCAAAACGTCCCGTAAGTTCCCCCTGTACCTA
>DATIQS010000377.1:0-4376 GCA_035470605.1 Fibrobacteraceae bacterium | reverse complement strand
TCGTATGAATCTTAAACTGGAAATCCCCAACAATCGCAGTAAAAGGGCGAGAATCGGAATTATTCAAAGAAAAAATGGAATCGCGAACCGGAGCATTCGCCGCAACATCCACAAGGGCCCCGGCATGGATACGAATGGAGTCCTGACTTGTGGGACGAAGAGAGGAAGGGATATCGCTTCCGAAATACAGAATAGCAAAGCTGGAACTCACCCATTCTAAACTGGAAAAACGCAATGCACGAATAGCTCCATCCGCTGTTTTCAGGTCAAACAGGGAATCGTTAGAGAATTCAGCAACAGGGAAAACCGCTTCGCTGAAGGTCACCAGCAGGCGGTCCTCTGAGGATTCATCGTCAGCAAGAGCCAAGGAGGCGGTCCAGACAAGGGGAGGCATTCCGTCGCGCATCCTGACAGGCAAAGAGACCTGTCCACCTAGTGCGTCCCGCGCATACAGGGTGGCGGTCCCGTAACCCCCAAAACCTGCGACGCCCACCGATGTCAGCCCTGGATAGAGCCCATCGGAAACAATCGATCCACACAACACCCTCGAATCGGATGTAGCCAACTGAAAATTTCGTCCAAGAATGGGAATCCCAATCACATCTCCAGAACTGTCTACCCAAGAAAAAACGATGGAATCCAAATCATCCTCCAAATAGGAGGAGTCTACCCCATCCAGCAAGGTGAGCAGAACATGATCCAAAAGGCCATTGGCATCCAAATCCTGAAAGAAATTGTTCTTCTGGGAAGCAGGGACTGGTTGGCTGATTAATGCCGCGCCCCCGTCCACCGTTAGTACGGAGACGAAAAGAACGAATGGAAGCCACAACCTGGGCATCGGAATCCTGGAAAAAATGTTTCTGTTTTTAATATATCCAAATTTCGCAGGATTCCCACTGAAGCAGGCCTCCTTTCGTGGAGATAGACGGATCACGATCTCATAATTTTCGCCCATTTCAGAGTGTTTTTCGCATTCTTTCATAAAAAATAATGGCATACGAACGCAGCTGCCGTAAATAATAAACCACAAAACACAGACAGAATCAACCTTCAAAAGGAGAATTTCATCACCACAAAGGTAGACCAGTTTAAATCGGCAAGGAGCACAACGACTGCCCTCATGAGCACTATTTTTATATATTACTCATCTGTGCAGCATAAGCTTCAAATTCTATCGGCAGCCGCCAAATACGATGTGTCCTGCTCTTCCAGCGGCAGTAAACGAGCCACTCCGCGAGAAGGCCTAGGGAATTGCGCAGCATCTGGGATCTGCCATTCATTCACCGAAGACGGGCGTTGCATTTCCCTTTTAAAAATTCTGCTCAGCAATGTCTGCGCCTATGATTGCGCCTATTGCATCAACCGGCGGAGTAATGACATTCCTCGGGCCACCTTCAAAGTCCAGGAGGTCGTGGAACTCACCCTGGAGTTCTATCGTCGTAATTTTATTGAGGGCCTGTTTCTCAGTTCGGGTGTACTACGGAGTCCAGACTATACCATGGAGGCCCTGGTTCGCGTCGCACGGAGTCTGCGCGTAGACCATCGTTTCGGCGGCTATATTCATCTCAAAGCCATTCCCGGCGCAAGCCCTGAACTCGTTGCACTAGCAGGCATTTATGCCGACCGTCTGAGTGTCAATATGGAACTTCCCTCAGACGCATCATTGCGCCATCTTGCCCCAGAAAAATCGTTTCCTGCGGCGTTTCAGCCCATGTCCCAAATTCGCGATCTAATCCGAAGTCACCCCCTTCTTCCCAGACGCAGGGTGGCCCCACCCCGTTTCGCTCCCGCTGGACAGACCACCCAGATGATCATTGGCGCAAGCCCCGAATCCGACTTCCAAATTTTGCATTTGGCTTCGCATCTTTATCAGCAGCAAGGTCTAAAACGGGTGTATTTCTCCGGTTATATCCCCATCAACACGGATCGCAGACTCCCGGCGCTCACTACGCCTCCTCTGGGAAGAAAGCATCGCCTCTATCAGGCGGACTGGCTCATGCGGTTTTACCACTTCCGCTTTGATGAAATTGTGGATCCCATACACCCTGATCTAGAAAAGGACCTTGACCCCAAGGTAACTTGGGCGCTTCGTCATCCAGAATTCTTTCCCCTGGACCTGAACCGTGCAGAATACGAAATGATCCTGCGGGTTCCAGGAATCGGCGTTCATTCCGCAAGACTGATCCTGCAAGGCCGAAAATTTGGAACGGTACGTCTGGAGCATCTGAAACGCATAGGAGTTGCCCTCAAACGCGCCCGATATTTCATCTTTGATCCCGATATGCCCCGGCAGGTCCAAAACCTGTACCCGGAGCAGATTCGAAACAGGTTGCTCCCTCCCCCATCCGTACAACAAATGAATTTGTTTGCGAACCCATCGTTACCCCAGATTACTCATGGCTGAACTCCTTACCCACCCTATTGTCTATCTCTATGACGGCTCCTTTGAGGGCTTTCTCAGCGGCGTGTTTGAAGCGTTTCGCCTGAAAATTCCCGTGGCGGCTTTTGAGGCCCAATCGAGGCACGCTCCAGAACTCTTCACGGAGATCCAAATGGTCTCCACTAATCCCTCACATGCCGAACGAGTCTGGGACGCAATGGGAAAACGAGACTCTCCCCTAGCGGCCATGGTGCGAGGGACGTTTCTTTCCGAACTCCCAGGCATGGAAACGATCCTCTGGCGATTTCTCCAAAAATTTTTTGCGGACCCCTCGGGTTCCCATGCGCGGAATGTCCTAGACCCAGATGTCTATCAGGTTTACGAAACCGCACGCAAAGTCCGGGCTGAAGCCCACCGTTTTCTGGGTTTCGTCCGTTTCGAGGTTTGCCCAAACGGGGATCTCCTCGCCCTAGTCGACCCGGAATACAACATCGTAGAACTCATCGCCCCGCATTTTATGAAGCGTCTCCCCCGACAAAGCTGGTGCATTCTGGATACCGGCCGCAGAACGGGGATCCAATACCACCACGGGAAATCCGAATCCATCTCTATCGCAACTCCACTCCCCCGAAACGCGAACGCCCTTTCTAAAGCCCTGGATCCAGAAGACGAATATCGACGCCTATGGCGCCATTACTATGAATCCATCAACATCACCGAACGAGCAAATCCGGGCCTCATGGTCCGCTGCCTTCCTCGAAAATACTGGAAATATCTTCCAGAAAAAAATCAGAGTTTGGCAACCAAAGAACGTCTCACAGGGATGAAGCTGTCGTGAAAGCACCAAAGCAGCGACATCCGAGCTTAAAGCCCCGTCAATTCCAGAGGAATTATCAATAGGGCACTTCAAAAATTGCTTTGTGGCCATGGAATCAAGTGAAGCCAAGCAAAAGCAGGAACGAGAAGTGGCGAATTCCCACAGTGGATATGAGCCCGTAGACAGGCGGAGCTTGAATTGGCCCATCAAATGGCCGTTATTTACCATTTTAAGTGACGAGCTATTGCGATGTGCTGCTACCGATTGCATAGAAAATAAACTTCGAGGCCCGTGCGAACGAAATTGATGCCGCTCCCAGAACCAGGGAAAACGACCGGCGGCATACTCCCTGTAGGTCAAGGACGGGGTTGCCTGGATTGATGATGAATCCGTTCGAGCTTCGCTCGAATATGGACTCACACCCTCGATGAAGACTAGGGAGCGCAATCGTAGCCGGAATGGACCAAATGAAAATGTTTAGAGGAGCCCTTTTGCTGTACCGGTCATATAATCTTTGTGTACAACTGCTGGATCTAGGAAAAAATCGCTCCTGGTTGTCGTCCCTGAATTTCCCAAGGACTCCCCTCACAAAATTGGCTATAATGTTTGTATGAGCACGGCGGTATATCATCCTTGGCTCTTTGATGATGGTGAGGCTTGGAAAAAGACCCTATCCGATGCGCGCTGGTCCTATGACCTGCCCATGTCCCATTTTATGGCCATTTATGCGGAATATCGCACCCCTCATTCAGGCTCATCCTCAAATAGTGCAAGTTTTGCTCTGGTTTCCACGCCAATTCCAGTAGCCACAGCACAAACCCCCGAAGCGCCCCCTATGACACCGGAGCCCTCGGAATCTAAAGCCGGGCAAATTCTCTCTCAAAATGAAATCGATTCGTTACTCTCTTCGTTAAAATAGGCTCAAAGCGGTCTTATAAAGGCTTTCTCCGAAATTCCTAGCTGATATACAGTTGGTGAGCGGACTGGCACCTGCCTTGGATCTCGACCTGAAGACCGACAGACGAAAACAGCGAAACAAGTCAAGACCACCCCTAAGAGGGGTGGCTTGACAAGGCCCTATAAGGGCCAAACACCGCCCGCGCCTTAACGACGCTGGCTTTCTCTTCGTTCAAGCCGTAGTGGATTGATTACTTGCCACCCTTGAAAGGGTCAGCGTAT
>DATIQS010000376.1:0-2621 GCA_035470605.1 Fibrobacteraceae bacterium | reverse complement strand
CGCTCAAGCGGTGCTCGTGCGCTCCTTCTACGCCCAGGAACGAATGTGGACACCGACCTTGGTGAATACCGGCCTCTTTCTTTTATCCATTCCCTTATATGTTCCAATGGCAAATCAGTTGGGAATCCGATCGGTTCCGATTGTGGGTGCAGTGACATCCCTGGTGCAAATTACCATGCTCATTTGGATTTGGCGAAGGTCTTACGGGCTTTCCGGTGTACGTCCACAAATCATCGATCTGCTTCGCAGCCTGATCATCCTAGCGATAGGCTCTGTGTTTCTTGGGCTGGTGGAGACCCAATGGGGAGCGTGGATCCGTCAACTTTCCCCTTGGACCAATTTTCTCTGCGCAATCACTATCGGGCTCATCCTTTTCGCTCTGATTCTTGGCCTAGAGGTCCTCGTGGGAGTTAACGCAGCCCGGGAGGTCACAGGAGAACGACTCCGCAGGTTCTTCCGGCGATAAGAAAAGTTACCTTTCCAGACATGAAACAGATTACTCTTTTACTGCTTCTCTTGAGCTCCGCTTTCGCTGCCAAAGGATCCTCGCCTAAAGAGAATTGGGCCATTTCAGTCAAAGCGATCCAGGCGGCACGCTACAACGATGCCATTCCCCCACTGGAAGCCATTGTCCAGAGAAGTTGGTCGACTCCATTAGGAGAAAAAGCCTGCGCTCTTCTGGTAGAATCTAGCCTTCAGGCAAAAAACGGCAAAAAAGCATCCTGGTACGCCAACCGCTTTCTAGAATCACACCCCACATCTCCTTATCGGGACCGGGTAGAGACCGCTTTGGCTATGCAAAAAATTTTGGATCATAACGTATTCACAGGGATTGAAGATCTGATTCACGTCCTCGCTTACAGTAAAAACCCTCCCACCTACGCCCGCGCCAAGGCTACAGCGCTCCAGGTTTTGGCCGCGTCTCTGCTGGGCTCTGGAGAGATGCAAAGCCTGGTAGATGCCCATCCAGACCTGGATGCAGAAGTTTTGGCGTTCATGAACTTTCAACTGGGACGAGAATACCAGAAGGAAGGCCGCTGGAAGGCTGCTCGCTTTGCCTACAGCCGAGTGCTCAAAGCGAACACCTTTACCCCACTTGGGGAGTCGGCTCGACAAGGAATTTTTGCCCTGGAAGAGCGAGGACCAGGAACCCCCACTGTAATTGTATTGGCCCCATTGAGCGGCGACTACGCTGAACTCGGCCAAGAAATGGTGCAAGGCATCGTGCTCGCCTATGAGGAGTTCTGCGCAAAAAACGACAAAAAGAAACTCCTATTGCGCATTGTAGATGACAATGGAGATGCGGTACATGCCATTCGCCGCGTCCAGAATGTGGTGATGACGGATGCCGTTGTGGGGATCATTGGCCCCATGATGAGCCATGCCGCCACGGCGGTGGCTGCTTGGTTAGGGGAGTCTCATCCAGAAATTGCCATGATTACACCGACAGCCACCGATGAGGGTATTTCCTCCCTTGGAGACAACATTTTTCAAATGAATGTCCCGACAGCAGCCATGGCCAGAGCCATCGCTACGTACTCGTTCAGCTGCCTCAACGCCCGCGATTTCGCGATTATCAGCCCACTAGGCGACTATGGTCGCATTTTATCTGACGAATTTTCTAAAACCGTGGAATCCTTGGGTGGGCAGGTCCGAGCCATGCAGTATTATGAAGAAGGGGCTGCGGATTTTCAAACCGAACTTAACCGTGTCCGCGGGCAAAAATTGGATTTGGATAACCGTAGACGTAACATCGCCAGGGGATTACGGGATGCGGATGCAATGTCCTCTAAAACCAGAAAAGAATACCTTGATGATTCCGTACTGACGTTCGACGCAATTTTTATCCCTGCAGCGGATCCTACCGATGCAGCGACCATGGTTTCCCACCTAGCCTTCAACAAACTAGGAGGGATCCTATTGGGCTCATCTGGATGGTATGGGAAACCCTTGTTAGGTGACAACAAACGTCTGGTTGAGGGAGCCTTTTTCTCAGTGCCTTTCACCGAGACATCCGATGACTCCGCTTACAAACGCTTTGCTTCTGCTTTCGCGAATCGTTGGGACAAGGCTCAACCAGAAAAGGACAAGGTAAGCGGCCTAAGTTATGATGCCATGCGCATTTTGCTGGATAGCTGGCTCAATATGGGAGAAGGGGACTTGCCTTCCGCTATCAAGGCGAAACGCGTATTTCCAGGGGTATACGGTTCTTTTGAGTTCAACCGCGATGGAGTCAATACCGCACAACACATTCTCACCGTGCAAAAAGGAAAATTTGCCCTTTCGGACAATTGCCCAGCACCACAAAAGCAAACCAAAAGGAAATAGTCTTGCGCATCGCTATGACTTCGGATTTGCATCCAGGCGACCTGAGACCATGTTGTCCTCTCATTTAGTCTGAAGCAGCTTTACAAGGCCGTCGAAACTGTGGCCCCGTTAACCAAGATCCCGAGTTAACCGGATCGATTTTCTCCTAGATCTCTTAACTTCCCAGAAGATTAACACTAGCCGTGCTGGTGACATAGCGGCCTTGTAAAATTTTAAAAAAATGGAATTTCCTGTTGCGGGACGCCTCAAGTTTTATTATATCTTTAGTCCTAATTGGTACTTTTCATTGCAAA
>DATIQS010000375.1:0-4313 GCA_035470605.1 Fibrobacteraceae bacterium | reverse complement strand
CACTCGAACACACTGGCTAGCGCTTCAGAGGAATTAACCAGCACGGCGAAAGAGATGAAGCACGTGTCTACAGAAATGTCTGGAAAAACCAATCAAGTCGCAGCCGCAGCTGAGCAATCCTCTGCGGGTGCAGAGCAAGTTGCGGCCTCTGTGAACAATCTTCATGGTTCTGTGGATGGTGTTTCCTCTGCTGTGGAGGAGATGAGCGTATCCATTAAGGAAGTTGCCAAACGCTGCAATGAAGAATTCAAAATCGCCGGAGAAGCGAAGACCCGCGCAGATACTGCGATGGAAACCGTCGGTCGCCTGGAACAATCCGCCCAGGAAATCAACAGAGTGATTGATTTGATTGAGGAAATCGCGGAACAGATCAATCTCCTATCCTTAAACGCCTCCATTGAAGCCGCCACTGCGGGAGAAGCCGGCAAGGGTTTTGCTGTGGTAGCTGGCGAAATTAAGGAATTGGCAAAACAAACGGCGTCCGCGACAGAACAGATTGCTCAGCAGATTTCCCACATGCAGAGCAACGTCTCCTCTTCGTTGCAGGACATTGGCGGAATTGCTAAGGTGATCGACCAGGTGAATGGAATTTCGCAGGCAATTGTGAGCACGGTCGAGGAGCAGGCATCGACCATGGAGAATGTGGCACGCGCCATTGTCACAGTCAATCAGGAAACGAGTCAAATTTCACAAAGCGTTCAGGAAATTTCGACGGGGATTCGAGAAGTCGCCACGCATACCGCACAATTGGGGGCTTCCGCCCAGCAGACGGAAGAAAACTCCTCTGGAACGGAAGAGGCGTCCCAGGGCCTTGCAAAATTGGCGACGGAACTCCATGATATGGTGGGACGGTTCAAAGTTTAACGATTATCCGTGGAGTTTTCCCAAAGGACGGGGAGCGGGTATATTGGACGCGCCAGAGGTGAGCCAGATCGAGCAACGGCTTCGGCGCCAGTTAACCGGGTGCGATCCCCTATAGGGAAGGGGAATTCACAGGATGTGAATCATCAATCGGCCTAACCAACTGGGGTCGTTAGGTTGAAAGGAACCCATCAAGTGGCCCTTATTCGCCACTTTGAGGTGCATTCTCCTCACTATGTCTCCGTATTCAAACAAAGTTTTTCTCGTTTCCAAAGCAGAGCCCCCATCTGAGGGATGGGTTAACCTAAACCCCGCTATTCGTTTTGAGCGTGGGGAATTATTGTATTCAGTTGAGCGGATCGATTCGACTATTCTAGATACGTGTATCCGTACAATCCAGACCGATAAATATTCAGGAATTCCCGGCCCTCCTGGGCACTGATGCGTCCATCCTTGACTGTACTGGTCACCCAAGCTTCTAAGTCTTTCACCAGCTTCTTGTCGTCAAATTGCACATATTCCAAGACGTCAGCCACCGATTCACCATCGATGATTTTTTCGATTTCCCATTTGTCATCCCGACAGACAATATGCACGGCGTTCGTATCACCGAATAGGTTGTGCAAATCACCTAAAATTTCTTGATACGCGCCAACCAAATACACCCCGACAAAATAAGGTTCTTCGGGTTTGAGCGTATGCAAAGGAAGGCTGCGAGCAATCTCCGATTGCTTCACGAAAAAGTCGATTTTCCCATCGGAATCGCAGGTGATATCCTGTAGGGTGACGTTTTCCACAGGCTCTTCTTCCAGGCGTTGCAGCGGCATAATCGGGAAAATTTGGTCGATCGCCCAGGAATCTGGAAGCGATTGAAAAAGCGAAAAATTGCAGAAATACTTGTCGGCTAGCATTTTGCCCAAATTATGCAGTTCATATGGGGGATGCCGCATCTGGGCTGCAAGGCGATCCACCTTTTGGGCGATTCCCCAGAAAAGTCGTTCTGCATTGGCGCGGGTTGGAAGATCCACATCACCGAAATTGAATTTGTCCAGAACGTCCTCATGCAATTGCAAAGCGTCATGCCAACTTTCCAGCATGTTGGAGTTGGTTAGATTATGGTAGATGCCTTGTAAGTCCTTAAGTTCCGCTGGATCATCATCGTCGATGTGGTGGGTGTCCTCATTCCAAAAGGCCTGGCTGGCGGTTTCCAGCACATTAAACACCAACACTGAATGGTGGGCGGTCAAGGCGCGCCCCGATTCTGCAATCACATTGGGATGCGCGAGTCCATGCTTCGCACAAGCCTCCACAATGCTATACAACACGTCATTGGCGTATTCCTGGATCGAATAGTTGACGCTTGAGGCGCTGGTGCTGCGGGTCCCATCATAGTCTACCCCTAAGCCACCGCCGACATCCACAAATTCCACCCCAAAACCCATCCGGTTGAGCTGGCAATAGAATTGCGCCACCTCACGCAATCCGGCTTTGATCTTACGGATGTTGGTGATTTGAGAACCGAGATGGAAATGAATCAGTTTGACGCAGTCCTCCAGGCCCTCAGCGCGCACCAGGTTGATTGCTTCGATCAGGTCAGAAGCATTCAGCCCGAATTTGCTCTGGTATCCTCCTGACTCTTCCCACTTGCCGCTCCCAAAACTTGCGAGTTTAATCCGCATTCCGATGTTTGGACGGACATTGATCTGACGAGCCAACCGCGCAATCAGCGCCAATTCGGGGAGCTTTTCCACCACGAGATAAATGCGTTTTCCCATCTTCTGAGCCAACAGCGCCAACTCGATAAAATCTTCGTCCTTATAGCCGTTGCAGATAATCAGCGATTCAGGGTTGTCCTGCACCGCGAGCACCGCATGGAGCTCAGGTTTGGAACCCGCCTCCAAGCCAATGTTGAATTTCTTGCCATGGCGCACCACTTCTTCCAGCACCGGTCGCTGCTGGTTGACCTTGATCGGATAGACGTTGTAATACTTGCCCTGGTAACCATATTCGTGCGCTGCCGATTCAAAGCATTGGGAGATTTGCTCAATCCGATGATCCAGAATATCTGGGAAACGGAGCAGCACTGGAGTGGCCAAATCGCGAATTTGCAAATCCAGCATCACATCCGACAAGTCAATCTGCGGGCCCTTGTCCTTGAGCGGGCTAACCGTAGCATGCCCCTTCTCGTTAATGTCAAAGTAACCGATGCCCCAACCATTGATGTTGTATAGATCGCGGCTATCTTCAATCCGCCATTTTCTCATGGATGCTACCTGTGTTGATGAAAGGTGAAAATCCAAGGCAAAGCGCAAAATTATAAAAGCCCCGGGGAGATAAACCCGATTGCCGTTTCAAAACAATTACGAGGAACGTTTTCACTCTTGCGCGAAAAACGTCTTCAGCAGACGAATCATGGTGTCATGATCCTCGGAACCCATCATTTCGCGAATCGAATGCATGGACAACATGGGATTCCCCACGTCCACGGTCGGAATTCCCGCCAAGGCCGCCAACGCGGGACCAATGGTAGAGCCACAACGCTGGTCATTGCGCGCCACAAAGGTCTGCAAATCGACGTTGGCCATGCGACATAACTCTCGGAAATGGGCAGAAGTGACAGCTTCTGTAGCATAATGCCGAGCCGCATTAACCTTCAGCACTGGGCCCCCATTGATGCGCGGGTGATGCGTGGGATCATGACGATCCTCATAGGCTGGATGCACCGCGTGAGCCATATCGGCGGAAATGCAGAAGGATCGATTCAACGTCGCGAAATACATGTCCCGGGAGGCTTGGAAGGCATTAAAAATCCGTTCTAGGACCTGGGATGCCATGGTGGACTGGGCCCCCTGCCAGGAAAGGCTCCCCACTTCCTCATTGTGAAACAGCATCACCCCAGAGAGGTTGGTGCCATGAGCCGTGGATTCCTGCAGTGCACGGACCGCCGCATGAGCCATCGCCAAATTATCGATTCGCGAGGATAAGACAAACTCGTTGGAAAGGCCTGACAAGGACGCCTTCGCGCTATCATAGAGTTGCAAGTCCCAATCCACCAAATCCTCTCCTGGGTTCAGATGGCTTTCCAGCAAATGGTGGAAATAGACATCCCCACCGCTCAAACCGAGCACCGGCATCATTTGCGTCTGCGCATTCAGACTATTCTCTTTGGAGGAATCTTGCAAATGCACGGCCAGGCTGGGAATGCGAACCACCATGTTGGAATCCACCAATCGGGTCCGCAAATCGCGTTCCCCCTTATGGCGGAAAACGAGCTGCCCCCCGAAACACAAATCGCGGTCGATCCAAGTGGACAGAATGGGAGAACCGTATACTTCAACATTCAACAGATGATAGCCCTCCCGAAAGACACTGGGATGAGGCTTGATGTGCAAAGCTGGGAAATCGGTATGAGCCGCCACCAGGTGCAAACGCGTATCCGGGCTGAAACGCAT
>DATIQS010000374.1:0-3456 GCA_035470605.1 Fibrobacteraceae bacterium | reverse complement strand
CGTAAGATCTCCTTTAGGCACCCTTTAAAAACAAGAGAATTTACGTGTTTTTCATGGCACAGCTTTTGCAACGGTTTTGGCTAGAGGTAACCATGCCATTTTATTCAGGATTAAAACTGCGTTTTGCCAATTTGTGCCATGATCGGGAAGTCCTCCAAGAGCCGGTTCAGGTGAAAATTGATTCAACTTATAGTGAACATTCAGGCGCGGCATTAGCCGGACGTTCCCGTATGATCGCGACTTTTAGAGGGCATCCCGGCATCAGCTATACATTTCACCCTTATCAGTTTGAAGGGACGGTGGAAGAACTGCTGCAAATGGAATTGGAAGGCTCTGCGGATCGGGCCGTGTTTATTGCGGGAATGAATGCGGTTTGTGGTTGGGCGAATCCTCAACTACGTACCGTTCACTGCAGTGACGATGGTTCTTTACGCTGCACGCAGCGTTTAGTGAAAGAATTGAAAGAAAATGGCTACGACTGCCCCGGGCTTATCGGGTTTCAGCCGTCCTTTCTCAAGGCACTCGGTAAAGGCTTTGGCAATTGGAACACCGCTTGTGTGGATCAAAGCGAAGTGGATGAATCCATTCGGCGTAGTGCGGATATTGATCCATTGGATGAGGAACACTTGAAGCAACTGATCAGTTGGTCAGATGTCATTGTTGTGACGGGAGCCACACTGGTGAGTGGAACCTTGCCGGATATTCTGGAGTGGGCGGAGATGAGCGGTATTCCTGCCTTGTTTTACGGCACATCCATTGCCGGAGCGGCGGATCTAATGGGCCTCCCGCGATTTTGTCCTGAGGCAAGATCTGTTCTTTTCCCAGAGGCGCTGGCTCCAGAGTTAGAGGCTTCAGTTCTGGAGACAGCGTAACGAAAAGCCGCTGTATTTCGTGCTGAGGCTCGTATAAAAGGCTGTTCGGTCATTTTTGAGATAACGGACCCGTGTTAATGTTGCACTGTATTCAGTTGCAGACCAGAAATAGGTGGCCGCCCCTAAGTCATCATACCAGACAGTGATGTCCCGATAGGAAGCGGGTAGAGCGGAGAATCCCCATAGGTCTGAACCTGTATTTGTAGTCCATAAGCTACTGACAGCCTTTAAGCTCGTTCCTGTGCTATCCGCTCCATTATTTTCATCCGCATAGTCGTTTAGAACCGCCCACTCTGTCTCTGTGGGAATGTGCCAACCGCTAGGGCATAGCCCCTGGTGGTCTAGGGTATCGGATGAGTCCCATGATGAATCCAGATAGGAGGAATCCAGTGCCATCGCGTCGGTCCAGCGGTATAAGCGACCATATGTGTTGCAGGTTGTTGAATCCGAATGGTCTGAGGAGTCCGCTGCTCCAACGCCATAGCACCATCCGACAGCATAGGAGCGAGTGGCGTTTGTTGTGTCTCCCGAATAATTCAGGTTTTGCGCCATCCAAGTCTGTTCCCCAATGGTTGTGTATTTGTAGGATTGGCCATCACGGGTATCTGTAAAGGAACCACACGTTCCCGCAGTCACACAGGAATCCCAGTCGAAATCTTCGTTTGTAGTTTCTGTGCTGATGCTCGTATCATTCAGGCAACGTAGCGAGAATTCCATGGTCTTCACCATGTAATCCTCCTCAAAAGCGGAGAGACTTCCTTCCAAAAATTTGAACCACGTATTGGTGACCAAATTTTCGTTACTTGTCCAGAAAAATGCGATGTCGTAAACCCCATGGTAGCTTCCTGTATCGTCGCGATATCCTGAGGGAGCTGCCGAAAAGCCCAAGGCATCTGTTCCTGTGTTGGTGGACCACAGTGTGGTGGTGGCTTTTAGCGTTGTACCTGCACTGTCGTCGCCATTTACGCTGTCCACAAATGTGGATAACTCGTTCCATTCGCTCCGTGTGGGTACATGCCAGCCTTCGGGGCATATGCCTTTATGTGTTGTTGTATTTCCTAGGGACTTGTTATTGTAGGAGGTGTCTACCCCTAGTGCTGTGGTCCAGGTATAGAGGCGTCCAAAGACCCTGCAATACGATGTATCTTCCTCATAGCAACTGCTTCCGGACCCATCCAGGGTATCGTAATTCAGATTTTCTGCCATCCATTTCTGTGTGCCAATGATCGTAGTCTGATAGGTCTGGGCATCACGACTGTCTGTCAGAATTCCATAGGAAGTCCCCGAATTGAACCAATCCTTGGACATGGAGGAGTGCCCGGTTTTCGAAGAACTGGAGGCCATCTTGGAACTGCTAGAGGTGGAGGAGGTGGCCGTTGTCGCACTGGAGGAGGAGTGGAGAGCCGATGAGGAACTGTGGGAAGAAGAGGGTTCGCTGCTGGAAATGGATTCGTTCGTGTTTGGATAGGTCACAGTAAGGAAGACGGTGTCGGATCGAGGACCCGAAAGTGCCGCACAGGCCACCTGTATGGAGAACGAGCAGAACAGGCTGTCACAAGTTGCCACACTTCGCAGATCGGTGAGTGTCTCTGCTGAGATTGTCCACTGGGATGTTTGGGTCGTGTCCCAGGATTCGCCGTCTGTACTCCAGAAATACCAATAGGGTGTATAGGATTCATCACTGGTGTCCCAGACGGCTGTAGCGGCCAAAATTAGGGTGTCTGCATCATTGTTCAAGGTGAGTGTGGCTGGAAGCATGGCCAGCACAGCGTCATCGCTTAAGCCCGTGCCAATGACGATGGTTGGAACTTCCGTGTTTTCGCCTTCTGCCACTTGAACCTGCGCTGTTGCCACGGTGTTTCCACTTATCTGGACCACCAGGCCAACAGAACCGTCGCTGGGCAGGTTGCTTAGGGTGTAGGTCCCTGATGCCCCGGTGAGGGTATCTAGGGCTCCTCCGACTGCGCTTACCGTAGCCCCTTCAATCGCATTTCCATTATTGTCCACCACTGTGCCTGAAACAGAGCCGCCCTCATTGGAAATCTGTACGGTCACTTCCGTTAGTGTGTCGTCTGGTGATGTGGTCACATCCACAGATCCATATCCATGGCCCTCTTTGGCCACAAAGATCCTCACTGTGCCAGGTTCTATTTGAGAGAGAACAAATTTTCCGCCGCTCATGGATAGGGTGCTTGCGGTCTGTAGCTCCACGGCAACACCCGCTGCCGGAAGTGCATCTCCCGAAGAATCCAGTACTGTTCCTCTAATCGTTGCGTAACGGTAGGTCATCGTTTGAGCAGAAGCCGTTGCACTTTCCAGAAGACCAACAGAGAAAGAATCTACAGGAACGGTGTCGAGATAATCTGCTTTCATGAAATGAGCCACATAGGAACCTGCGGCAACGTTTCCAAATTCGAAGGAGCCACCCGCTCCAGAAGTAGTGGTGACACCGCCTGGGCTCAAGGTGATCAGTACCCCAGAAAGGGTGTTCCCGTGGCGATCAACAACAGTGCCCGTCAGGGAGCCTGCGAAGTCGGAGAGATTGTCATTGTCGAAGTTGCGATCATCCTGTGTACAGGAGAAG
>DATIQS010000373.1:0-1598 GCA_035470605.1 Fibrobacteraceae bacterium | reverse complement strand
CCGCTGCAAAGGCTCGAGGATACAGGACTTTTAAAAATTATGCAACCATTATTTATCTGATTGCAGGAAAGCTAGACTTCAACTCGCTAAATCCGAATGTAAGCCTTACTTAGCCTACCCACTCGTTTTGCGAAGGAACCTGATTATTCTTATGACTATGATATGGATATCGATTATTATTACATCCAGATTCCTGTGTTGGTCCAATACTCGGTGATTCCGAATTTGCAGGTCAAGCTTGGTCCTACTTTTGGCTTTGCGGTCTCTTCAACGTACTCTGCTACGGAAACTGTGGAATATGAAGGGGAAACGGAGAAAGAAACCTACGATGATGATGTCCCTGACGCCTCTACTTTTGACTTCGGCCTTGCCGCTGGTATTGGCTATCAGATCACCAATGAGTTCGGTTTGGATGCCCGTTTCGAATATGGCCTCCTTGATGTTGCTGATGATTTTAAATGTGCCAATTTCGGTTTTGGCCTGAACGTGTCCTACATGTTCCTTTCCCTATAATTCATAACGCTTTTTTTGCAAAGGCCCCTTGGGAAACCGGTGGCCTTTTTTTGGTGCGCCCGGCACGGGCGCAGTCTTGGAGGTGCAAGTCCTCTCGTAAGCTACCGCGGCGCACGAAATGAAGCCCACACCAAGACCCATGGATGGGCGACTGACTCACCAGAGGCTAGCCCGCCTTGCGGCGGCCACCTCTCCTCAAACAATGAATCGGCAGAAACGGAGTCCGAAGCATCCAGAATGTCGTGAAAGGACTAGGATGTTATCTGCCTGGTAGGAAAAACTACTTCAGACTGGCGGCTCCGCCCAAAGTTCTCCAAAAACTCGATAAATGGATACGCCATCGTCTCCGACAACTCCACTTGAAGCAATGAAAACAGGGTAAAACGATCTATCGGAACTGCTCGCCCGGCGCGTCCCGGAGGGGGGACCGCCCGCAAGATCGCAGCAAACAACCGCCGTATACGGACCCGCATGTACGGTGGTGTGGCAGGGGAACACGGAATGCAGATCTCTCGGCCTTTATGCCGATTTAAGCTCAGATCCCGCAGTTGTACATGGGAGGGGGAGCAGGATGATCTGTCCGTTCGGACTTGCTTGATTCCTGGCAGAGAGCCAAGTTCCAGACTTGGTCGCGTTAGCGATGTTGGGTCATTTGGACGTCGTAGGCGAGTTGCCTCGGTTAACTGCTGGATTTAGGCTTATTTTTATAGGAGCCCCTACGTTGAGAACACCACAAGGGAGGGGCCTGAAAATTTCCGGGTATGATTCTAGGCACAGACGTTCATCTTGTGCACCCTTGCAAAAAAAAATGGCTTTAACTACTATATCTTGTGTTCGCGGTGACTGGTTCACCAGTCCAAAGAGGGAACCCGGCGCACATCCGGGACTGCCCCGCAGCGGTAAATGGGAACGAAAGCCTCCCCCCAATTAGGGAAAGGGCACTGGGGTCACCCCTGGGAAGCCGAGGCTGGTAGGAATCGTCCATAAGGCGTATGCCCACAAGTCCGAAGACCTGCCGTGAATGACATAATCTTCCTTCGCGGGAAAAGGAGTTTTTATGGAACAAAATTCGTTCCAAGCAGATC
>DATIQS010000372.1:0-4520 GCA_035470605.1 Fibrobacteraceae bacterium | reverse complement strand
AGATCCCCATAGGCGAGCAATCCGGCCCAGGTGCTGCTTTGTACATGCTGCTCTCCCAAATCCGTGACCTGAAGCGACTCCGCCAGTGTGACTCGCACCGCCGCCCAGCGGGTTCCAGAGGAATCCGAAATCATCAAATGGGCTGTGCTGTCCGGCATTCCCCAAACAGAGGCCCCAAAAGCAGAAACACAGAAAAGAAGGGCTGACCACCTAGACATTCCGCAAACCTGGCCCAAATCAGAATCCGGTTTGTAGGCCGAATTGGTGCCTTATTCCCAGATTGTCGGTGAGAACCTGGAGCGCATAGTCAAAGGAAAAACTGCGCCAGAGGAGACCGAAACCTGCATTGAATAGATTCCATTGCTGCGAGGTCGAGGTTGGATGGGCGATTGTTCGCGTTGCTCCAGCCCGTAAACTTAGCGATGGAATCGGAAGATATTCTAAACCCGCATGCCAACTGGGTTGCGAGTAACGGGGAAATTCTGCATCTAAAGCTAGGGTCATTCCTCGAATTTGGGCCGGTCGATAGTGCCCGCTTATGCGGATGCGAGTGTTTAGCGCATAGTTCTCTTCTCCATCCTTGAGATAGGAACTTACCTGGCGACCAAGATCCAGCACGGAAAGCCCGGCGCCAAAACGCGGGAACGGGGATTTCCATACGAGTCCCAGATCTCCTCCGATCCCCCAAGCAGCTTGATCCCCATAGGTATCGTCGTTCCAAAGCTGGTCTCGGATGAATTTGAGGGTCGCTCCCATCCAGAAGTGGGTGCTAGGAACTACGGTGGTAAATGCTAAATATTGGCTAGTTGGGGAAAAGGTGTTCCCTGTCGTATCACTGGATTCGTCTGTCTGCCAGATTTTGTCCACCTGAACCCAGCCGACCGTGGTTTGCACCATGTACATGCCCAGGGTGAGATTCCATGCAAGTAGTCCGTGATCCTCGGCCAGAGCCCCTGTTTGCCAGTCTGCCGCGAAATATTGGTGAAAATGACTGCGTTGGAGTACAGCCGGATTGACCGCAACGCTGAGCGGATCCGTGGAGGGGATGGAGCCTCCCGCACCAGAAAGGCCAACAGTACGAGCCCCCTGGAATATTTCCAAAAAGGAAAAAGCACCCTGACCAGAACTTTCGCTCCAATTCAGGAAATCCTTGGCACCAGCGCAGAAGGGCAAAGCCAAAAACAGAAAAAAACTAGTCAGACGCGAAAACATCGGTTCCAATTTATAAAAAGAAGTGTTAAATTTGACGACCTCGGGCCAGTAGCTCAGTGGTAGAGCAATGCCCTTTTAAGGCATGGGTCGAAGGTTCAAGCCCTTCCTGGCTCACTTGGCCGGATTCATCATCGTATGAGTCCGGCCTTTTTTGTTGCTTTGATACCGGATAAAAGAGGAAAAATGACATGAATTGGGGAAAAGTAGGGGCCTTTATCGCCTGCGTGAGCATTGTGGCTTTAGCCGGAAATGGTCCCGTAAGTTATTACGGCCAATTGAGTGTTAGCGGGAACCAGATCACCGGAGCCAACACAGGTGCGGCGGTTCAAGTTCATGGAGTCAGCCTAGGCTGGAGCAATACCGGCTGGGAAAGTGCTGATTTCTTCAATGCAACAACGGTCTCTCATATGGTTGACGATTGGAAAGCGGAAATTGTTCGTGCGCCGCTGGGGTACAATGGAGGATCGGGGGGGGGTACAATACAGATTCAGCCAGCAATGTGGCCCGTGTTGAATCGGTTATCAGTGCCGCCATTGCCAAGGATGTTTATGTAATCATCGACTGGCATTCCCATTCTCTCGATTCGACAACCACGGAACAAGAAAAGGCCCTGGTGTTTTTTCCCACCATGGCGCAGAAGTACGGCACCTACGACAACGTCGTATTTGAAGTGTTCAATGAGCCCATCACGACTAGTTGGTCCATCATTCGTCCTATTGAAATGGAACTCGTGGATACTATTCGTAAGTATTCCGACAATCTGATTTTGGTCGGAACCCCTTTTTACTCTCAAGATGTGGAAGATGTGGTCAGTGACCCCATCACCGGTACGAATATCATAACCGGTAAAGCCCGCAGCAATATTGCTTATACCTTCCATTTTTATGCAGGAACTCACACACTGGGTGGTGTCGGAAATAACAGTCTGACTTATCAGAATAAAATCACGACCACCCTTAACGCTGGTTACGCGGTTTTTGTCTCTGAATATGGAACCACTCATGCCGATGGAGGCTCCGCTACGGCTGGTCACTATTACACACACGATGTCACCAGTTCTGATGCCTGGCACTCCTTTCTGGATAGCTACAGTATTTCTTCTTGTGCGTGGAACGTCAATGATAAATATGAAGGCTCATCTTTTTTGGGCATCAGTTCCACTCCATCATTTGACCAGAGCGTCTCTGCCAATTGGTATAACACCAGCCTAATGACAACTTCTGGCCAGTATATTTACAATAAGCTGAACAGCTATGCTTCCAATGCAACCTGGCGCAACGCTTCTTCCAGTGCAACTTCTAGTAGTTCTGTTGCTGTATCTTCGTCTAGTGATAGCGTAGAAACCACGCCTCTGGTAGGAAATGATGACCTGCGCTGGAACATAAATGCAACGTCTGATGGACTGGCCCTGACCGTTGGAGGTTTCGGCATGGTTTCCCTGGAGATTTTTACTATTACAGGAAAGTCGATTAGACAGTCACAGGCATACGCCACCGGCAATTACCTCATTTCGATGCGCGACCTGCCTCGTGGTTTGTATTTGGCCCGGGCTCGTTTGGGCTCAGTTCAGCAGATTTTGTGTATTGCGCTTCAATAAGCGGCATCTGTAAAAATTCCCGTTTGGCCCAATTGCTTCGTTGTGCAAGGCTCTATGCCGGAATTCTCGCGATAGGGGAGGATGGGAAATGAATCTCCTCTCCGTGAAGGCTTTGATTTGGACTATACTTGTCCCGTGAATTCTTTGCTCGTCACAGGTCTTCCTGGTGTCCCTGGATGGAATCTGTATCATTGGTTCCGCTCTCGCTGGCCAGGTCCGGTTGTGGGAATCTATCCACCGGGAAATGCCAAAGCAGCAGCACCAGGCAGTGTTCCCATTGATGCTGTGGATGTGGATTCTTTGACCCAATTATTCAGGGAACATCGTTTTACTGCTGTAGTGGACGCGTCTGGCAATTGCGCTCTTAAGGCCTGCGAATGCGACCCGGCCCTCTCCGATCTTCTCAATACTCATTTTGGATGCCAGGTCGCTCTCCTGGCTAGGGAGTACGGAGCCCGTCTGGTACGACTTTCTTCCGACCTAGTCTTTTCGGGAGACGAGAGTCATACGCCTCCTTATCTCGAGGAGGAGGTTCCTGATCCTGTCAGCAATTATGGGAAATCTACCGCAGAGGCGGAGCGTCGTATTGCGGCCATCAAGACGGATTGCCACATTTTGCGGGTTCCTCTACCTATGGGATACACCCCTGGTGGGCACGCTGGAGCGATTGATTGGATTGAATGGCGATTCCGGAACGGAAGGCCGGCAACGCTTTTTTTTGATGAAGTCCGCAATCCCATACACTGTGATGATCTGAATCGCATCGTGGAGTGGATTTTGTACGAGAAAAATTTTCCTCCTGGCATCTATCATTGTGGTGGGCCTTATAGGATCAGTCTGTACCAAATCGCTCAGGTTATTAACGCCGTTGGTATGTACGCTCCAGAATTGTTGCATGGATGTCCACGTCACGATGCTGGCCCTATGCCTCCTCGTGCCGGGAATGTTAGTCTGGATTCCGGGAAACTCCTTCGTTTTCTCCCATCTCATTTGCGTCCAAGACCCTGGCCCATCGATCCTCGTTTGCGTCCAAATGGTTTGGAGTGGCATTCCCTTGTGGATAGGAACCGTTGGAATTGTACCCATCAAATCACAAAACTCTTGGTCCTAGGCGAGTTCCTTTCAACCTAGATTCCACTATTCGTTTTGAGCAAGGGTAAAAAGGTGGCCAAAGTGTTCCAGGAATCGGTTAAGTCCATAGACCCTCGGGAGAGAATCCAAGCAACTGAAACGGACACGGTTCCTTACTCTGCCGGATTACGGAGACATATCCAAGGTAGGCATATGTTGCGGAACGGAGTGACCGTGGGTTGCTGCCGTTCAGTTGGATGACATCTCCGTTTTGATATGCCAGTTTCGTTTTCACTGTTACTGGCACATATGCACTGTGTGTACAACTGCGGCCCTTAGGGTAAATAGTCGGGTTCATCGCATTCTGCGGTGGACTATTTACTTGGAGCTGGAGCTATCTGGATAAGCCCCTAAAGGGCTCCTCTAAAAATTAGCTTTGATGCCCTCCAAGAAAAAACAGGCAAAACGACCGGCTGAGCAACCACTTGCGGCTGTGCCGCTTCGTGGGGTGCTGTCCTCTATGAGGAAGGCCTACTTGGAGTAGGTTGAGAACGGTTTTGTCTGTTTTGATGATATCTCCGTCCTGATATGCCAGTTAGGCTTTAGCCGTTACTGGCACATATCCTTAGCTGAGGAAAGC
>DATIQS010000371.1:0-2084 GCA_035470605.1 Fibrobacteraceae bacterium | reverse complement strand
CCCCCTCCAGCCGAGGTGGAAGAGGACTCCGAAGAGGATGAGTCTTCTACAGAAGAGGACTCTACTACTGCGGATGGGAAATCCAGCATGTTTGCCGAACTGCTGGAAAAATTTGATGCGGATGGGGATGGCGCCCTGAGTGAGGAAGAAATCGACAGCATGAATGTCGATGGAAATGGCCCCTCGGGTGCTGATATCCTGGCCCAATTCGACGAGAACGGTGACGGCGTTATCGATGAGGACGAGGATGCCAATATCCGTGCAAGTGCTCCGCCACCTCCTTCTGGTGCGGTTGCTAGCTCTGACTCCACTTCGGAAACCGATGAGGATTATGATGAGCTGGACACGAACAAAGATGGTGTCGTTAGCCTTGCGGAGCGGGAAGCCGCCGAAGAGGACTCCTCCAGTACGGTGGATGCTCTCTACGGCAAGCTCCAAAAGCAACTGCAACTGGGTTCTTCCTATACCTCCGATGGAAGTACGACGAGCTCCGGTGCAGATAGTATTATCGAGCTAACCGCTTAAGGCTTGTTCCGAGTACCGAAAACGAAAAGTCCCAGGGAAGTGGGATTTTTTCATTTTTACGGCTGAGGTGGTCCCCATGAGCCGGACAGGGAAGGCTAGTTTTTAAGTTAGACCCTAAGTCAACATCCTTTCTACAAACACATTGTCCAACGCACATCCCTTCCCGTCATGCTAATGCGAATTCCCTTTGATCTGAGTACACAGGAAGACCTCCGAGGTAAACGTAGAGCCTTGGCCCGTGTCGAATTTCTCTGGAACGCCAAATGTGCGGAGAGGCTCTTCAAGCGCACACACGCAGAATGAGGAGTCAAGCGTGTTTGATATGCGCTATGCCAGCTCCTTTGGGCCACTCTTTGTGTACAACTGGGGAATCTAGCTTGAATTAGGCTGGAAATTCAGCCAGCGCAGTGGCGCAAGCTTCTTGAATCCATTGGGCTCTAAGTTCGGGGGGGCTGGAAACAACAACGCTGAAATTCATCCTCTGGACGCGGGGAATACAGCAGAAACCAGCGACATAACGTGTCCAGATGGATTCCAAGGGCTCCCCCCATTCGGCCTTTTCGGCTTCATTCGGTGTGTTGGATGTGGTAAAGACCAGCAGGGTTTGTACAGGGAGAAGTCCTATGGGACCATGTCCCCCTTTGGGAAGAGGGCCGATTCGGTAGGCGAAGCCATTTCGCAAGACGCGGTCCAGCCAACCCTTGAGCACCGCTGGAGGCTGTCCCCACCAGTTTGGATGCACCACGACGAGGCCCTCGCTTTGAGACAAATCCGCCTGATGCTGCAATACGAGAGGATCCTGGCTTTGGTCAGAACCCAGTTCAGCAGGGGGCATTCGGGGATCAAAATTTTCCGCACACAAATCATGAAAATGAACTTGATGGCCTGCGGTCATTAAGCGATCGCGCAAGGTCTGCGCCAGGCCATGGTTGAAACTTAGGTTGTAGGGATGAGCAAGAATGAGGGAGATGTTCATAGGGCTCCACTTTAATCGACACGTCCCGTAACCGTGGCCCACGTTAGCCATAGGGTAGCGAAGGTAGTTAAAACGGAAGTAACCGCAGCGACAACCTGATACCAATTGACGGGATCGGGTTCCTTTTTGTATGGCACGTAAATCACGGAACCAGGGTCGGGATCGTGTTCCGCCCGATTCATGGTGGCTTTGCGACCATCCGCATAAGTAATAACTACGCGATCCTCATCGCCAGTAATGGTTAATCCACCTGCGGCATCCAGATAGTCCTCGATGGACATTCCTTTTTCCCAAAGCACATCCCCCGGTGAGACGACCTCACCGGTCAATCGCACGGTCAACTGTTCCTTAGGGATATAAATCGAATCCCCATTCTGCAGGGCGATATTTGATCCTTTCCCACCGGATAGAGCTTCCTGCATGTCAAAATTGATCTGATAATATTCCAGCGAATCCTGTTTGTGTGGCATTCCCAAGGTGTCCTGGACTACGCGGCGACGAAACAGGCGCCCCCCTTGGATGAAGGCATTTTTCTCGAATTTAACGATTCGATCCATGAATTCTTTGAAGGGCTCCCGGGTGC
>DATIQS010000370.1:0-10696 GCA_035470605.1 Fibrobacteraceae bacterium | reverse complement strand
ACAACGCAACGATATCCCCCGCATGAGCCTCGGTGATTTCTTCCATCTCATCGGAATGCATACGCACCAAACGCCCAACGTTCACCCTCTTTGTGGTGGACATATTATAAATCTGCATCCCCTTCTTAATCTGTCCCTGATAAATACGGATATATGTAAGCTGTCCATATCGGTCATCGGTCAATTTGAATGCATAGCAGACAAGTGGCTTTTCGTCTTTGGCTTCCAACACAACTTCTGCTTCGTTGTTATTGAGATCCAGAGCTCTATTCGCGACTTCTGTCGGATTGGGGAGATAGTCCGCCACACCATCAAGCAATTTCTGCACACCGACATTCTTATAAGCGGAGCCCATAAACACCGGAGTTACAGTCATATCAATGGTCTTCTTACGAATCACATCTTTAATCAATTCTTCTGGAACAGGCTTATCGTCTAGGACAAGCTCCATGGCTTCGTCATTATAATGAGTGACGACGTCCATAAGTTTCTCACGGTATTCATCCGCTTGAGCCTTGAGATCATCGGGAATATCTGTTTCGCGGATACTGTTACCGCTGTCGCCTTCAAAATAGAAGGCCTTCATCTTCACTAGATCCACCACACCTTTGAGGCGATCTTCCAAACCAATGGGAATCTGCATCCCACAGGGTTGGTGAAGCAATTTTTCCTTGAGTTGATCCGCCACTCGCAGCGGGTTCGCTCCAGAACGATCGCACTTGTTCACAAAAGCAATACGAGGCACGTTGTAGCGCCGCATCTGACGATCCACAGTGATGGACTGAGATTGCACGCCAGCCACTCCGCACAACACGAGGATCGCTCCATCAAGTACGCGCAGGGAACGTTCTACTTCAATGGTGAAATCCACGTGCCCCGGAGTATCGATGATATTGATGGAGATATCTTTCCAGTTACAGTACGTGGCGGCAGACTGAATGGTAATACCGCGTTCACGCTCCAATTCCATAGAATCCATCTTGGCTCCCACGCCATCTTTACCACGCACTTCATGGATGGCGTGGATGCGATTGGTGTAGAACAGGACGCGTTCAGTGAGAGTTGTCTTGCCCGAATCGATATGGGCCGAGATACCAATATTTCTGTGATGTTGCAGGTCTTTCATGGGATTCCGCAGGTTAACGTGTACAAAATGAAAAGGCAAAGATAAAAAATTGCCCGCACCTCTCAAGAGAGGTTCTTTCTGCCGTTTTTCGGCTTTTTTTCATAAATCCATTGATTTTACTCCTGTGGATGATAAAATGAATGTCGTGTCAGAAAAATTGGAAATTGAAATCGACGTTCTCTCGAAGATTTTGCAGAATCGACGAGTGGTCCCTCTATATCAACCCGTAATTTCTCTACGCCGTAAACGGATCCTATTCGAGGAAGCCCTGTCCAGAGGTTTAAACGAAGACGGATCGTTCCTTTCTCCCTTGCCATTATTAGAATCAGCTCGCGCTGCAGGTCGCCTATTTGAATTGGACCGGCTCTTTCTAGAAACGGGATTACAGGGTTGGCGAAAGCGCAACGAGAAATCGTTGCTCAGTGTCAATGTGGATGCGTCTTGTGTTTCGGTTGAAAACTTGGACTCCCTATTGCGGGTTGTGGATAAGGCTGAACTCCAAACACAAACACTCATCCTGGAAATCTGCGAAAATCCCTCATCCAGTCAGGACGGGCTTGCTGAATTTGTGACTCAAGCCAGACGGCAGGGCTTTCTCGTTGCCATTGACGATCTAGGCAAAGAACACTCGAACCTGGATCGCATCGTCAACCTGGAGCCGGATATTATGAAACTCGACCGCGATTTGGTCACCGGAGTAGACCAGGACAAAAACAAACGAGCCCTGGTGCGCTCTATGGTGCGCTTCGGCCATGAATGCGGAGCGCAGATCGTAGCCGAAGGCGTAGAGGAATGGGAAGAAGTCTTTTCCTTAATGGAACAAGGCGTGGATTTATTCCAAGGTTATTTTTTTGCCAAACCAGCCCAAGAGGAGCTGCCACCCGAATCCTGGAAACAGAAAACCACACTCATGGGGCGATCCTTCCGCGTTCATCGTATGAATACGCTACGCAATAGCCAGGAATTCAGTAAAATGGTGGGGACCCACTGCACTCGCGTCTGCCGCCTTTTACAAAAGCACCCCATCGCGGATTTTGATCGAATTCTCGCGCGTTATGCCCGCCAAATTCCACAAGTTGAATGCGCCTATATCCTGGACACATGGGGGGAACAAATCAGTAAAACGCATTTTTCAACCTGGGCCCAAACCGAACCCCATTCCAGGCTCTATTCTCCAGCGATTCCTGGAGACGACCATTCTCTCAAGGATTATTATATCAGCCTGCATTTTGGGGAACGTTACTTAAGCGACCCCTATATTTCCCAGGCAACCGGACGAACATGCCGTACATTTTCGCGTTGGTTCCACGACGTGGAAGGAAATCAGCTCGCACTCTGTGTTGATTTGCGCGATAACTCCTTCCCGAAAGCCGACAAAGCCAGCCTAATGCAAGCAGTTGGACAATCCATTAAAGTCAAGTGATAAAGAGATCTGGACGGCGAGTTCGCGTACGTTCTCTAGCCTGCTCCTGCTGCCATTGTTGAATATTCTGATGATGACCAGAAAGGAGAACCGCAGGAACCGCACGATTTTCAAAAATTTCTGGACGAGTATACACCGGCCATCCAAGCAGGCCTTGCGAATGAGAATCTGTTTCCGCAGAAGCCGGATCCCCTAGTACTCCAGGAAGAAGTCTGGCGACCGCATCAATCAAAACCATTGCGGGAAGTTCCCCTCCGCTCACTACATAATCGCCGATGGAAAATTCCAAATCCACACGGCTCTCCCGAATACGTTCATCGATCCCCTTGTAATGTCCGCAAAGCAAGACCAGATGTGCCTCCTGAGACAGCTCTTTGGCATGCTTTTGAGTAAAAGGAACACCGTCGGCGCACAGATAGACAACCTTTCCCCCATGAGCATGCACAGCCGTAGCATCAATGGCATTCGCTAACGGTTCTGGACGAAGCACCATTCCCGGTTCCCCTCCAAACGGGCGATCATCCACCTGTCCGTAATCGTTAATCGCATACTGGCGCAACTGAATCGCACGGAAGGACAAGAGACTCATTTTTCTGGCACGGCCCACAATCGAGTAGTCCAAGGGCGCAAACATTTCTGGAAACAGTGTAATGGCATCAATACGCATAAAATTCTCCGTTAGGATAATTCAGGATAAACTCCAGTCAAATAAGAAAATCGAACGGTCATGGTTCGTCGCTCCAAATTAATTTCGCCGACACAGTCAGGAATCCAGGGAGCAAAGACCTCTTTATCCTGGAGGCGCAACGAAAACACGGGCACAGAAGGCAGCTCCAACAACTCCAGAACCACCCCGCATTTTTCCCCATACTCATTCAGCACAATCAATCCTTCCAAGTCGCTGGGATAAAACGCTCCAGCAGGAGGAGGCAAACGATCCTCCATGGGGATCTGCACGAGCGCCCCGATCAGGGCTTTGCTGGCTTCAGGAGAATCATATCCCTTAAGTAACAGGTTCCAAAAGGCTCCATGAACCGAAGCGGAGACGATTTCAGCTTCACAAGTGCGACCATTTGGCATCCAAAGGCGAACCTTACACAAAGAACCCAAACGAGAAGGAGAATGCGTTAACGGCTCCGTCTTCATTTCCCCGCGAGTCCCATGGGGACGGAGAAGCCGGGCCACGGAGACCCAATCTTGCGAATCGTTCATATTTTTGCATAAAAAAAGGAGTCACACGGACTCCTGTAAACATAAGCACAAAAAAGATTAACCGGCACTTTCTTCTGCTGGAGTCTCTTGTGCTTTTTTCTCGGCTTCTGCCTTGGCCTTGGCCTTGAGGCTCAAACGCTTTGACTTAACCTTACCCACCCGCGGTGTCGCTGTTTTACCTTCCAAAGAACGACCCGCACGCTGGTGATGGAATAAATCCATAATCCCCACCTTTTTCAACAAGGAACGAACCGTATCAGAGGGTTGTGCACCCAAGCTCAACCACTTCATGATCTTGTCCTGTTCAAAACGAATTTCTGGCTTGGCCAAATTTGGATTAAAAAAGCCGACTTGTTCGATAAACTGACCATCACGGGCTTTACGGTTATCCACCACAATGACACGGTAAATGGGGACATGACGTTTGCCATAACGGCTTAAACGAATAACAGTGGACATTGAAACTCCATTAAAAAATAAAAGATAGCATCCAATATAGTAATAATACTTTATAAGTAAAGGACGACATTTTTAAACAACGACAAAAAGAGCCCAGCGAAAGCCAGACTCTTCTATCTTCAACGCCGAAGGAATCAATCCCTCTTATCAGACATGCTACCCGGAGGAGGTGATCCTCCATAACGATCCCCTTCAATCGCCTCCACAATCATCTCGTGGACGCCTAAACGAGCAATTTCGTTGCGTTTAAACTTAACACGAGTAATTAAGTTACCTTCTCGAGTCAGGTATTCCCAAATTTTACCGTCATCAAATTCACGGTCCGGGGGGCCCCAGAGCATATTCACCATATCCTGGTTCATGCCCTCCTCAATATACCCCATAAGGAATACCTTTTTGAGCCGATTGTCGATGCCGAAGCCTTCCTCAGTCACCTGATATTCGCGTTCATATTGCTGAACACCCCGTTCCACCAGAATGGGGGAAGTATGACGACCAGCGCAGGACAGGAATCCTATCGGAAATACAAGCGCCAAGAAAATGAAAATGCGTTTCATGCGTTCTCCTAGACCGGATGTCTGGGCTAGAAAATATGAATTTTATTGAGTTATGCCTGCTTTTTTTTATTTTCTGCCCATGTCTCGCCATATACCGACGATTCTAACCCTCTTCTGCTCCTATCTGCTGACACAGGCCGATCCTATCGCGGAATTGGATCCTCAAGGCCTCGCCTATGGCCCCAATTTTCAATCCACGTCCGAGACAACGTCTCCTGTTGTTCCTGGGGCCTGGTTACCTCAAGCCTCAGTAAACGCGGCCTACGTATGGATAGAACCCTTGGAAGAACTCCAAATGGGTACCCCCATGGGTACAGAGGCGCAATTTCTACGATTTTCCACTGACGTGACCCTTTCCCCCTGGTATGCCATGTTCAAGGCAACATTAGGCCTGCGCCCCGTCAACCGGCTTGAACTCGCGTTTTCCTATAGTCTGACCGGATACCTTTTTTCAAGTCAAGAGGTCGAATCTGCCGACTCAGATAGCGGCGCCTCAGCTCTATCCCTTTCAGAGGCCTGGAGGAGCGACTATCTGCTCGACCATTGGTCAGAGGATGGGTGTTGGGACTATGCCCAGACTTTTGGCATTCTCCTGTATTTCGACTTGTCTTTTGGAAGGTTAAACGCCGGTGGTGAATTTCATCATTATCTGATTGATATCGCCACAAAATACGATGGTAAAGTAATAGACTATGAAAGTTTCCTTCCCATGTATAGCCGAGATTTCTTTTATGAAATAATGCTCTGGGCATCTTATCCAATTCTGGGAAACTGGAGTTTCAGCACCTTGACCGAATATCAACGGACAGGACTTTTTTCCAAATTATTAGGCAGCTATGAGAAAGAACCTGTACAGCAAGCTGAAATTTTCGCAGGCCTAACATGGAAAAGTCACGATAAAAGAAACGTCCTGACCATACAGCCAGGCCTATTCTGGAGAGACTCCGAATTTCTAGACGCGAGTCTGACCCAAAAGTTTTTGTTCCGCATTAACTGGCAAAAGACCTGGAGCTGGGATCGATAAGACTCTGTCGGAGCCTTATCTTGAACCGCCCTATGCCGGATTTCTATAAAGTGGACAACGTCCCAATTACAGCGACCGTTTGGCTGAGTTCTTCCAATCTGGACAAATCCAGGGCTTTTCTTGTCTGAAGTTCTGGTGTACTTTATAAGCAAGTAAACAGGAGAATCCGCATGCACAACATGATGAGAAAATCCCTGCCCTTCTACTTGCTGTCCAGCAGTTTCCAGGTATTTCGCCGCCGTCTAGAACAGGAACTGATGGCGACTCGAGGCATTTCGTTGGACGATTGCACTGACAACGAGTCACTATACCGCATGTACCAGCATGGGGAGCCCGACAATTTTATTTTGGCAAGCCTTTGCCGGAATAAAAACGATGAGTTGGACTAAGCCCTTACTGAGAACAGGGCTCCCGCCCCGTGGCCTTCAGGTAAACGGCTCGACTATGTAGATAGGCCCTTCGTGCCGCAATTTCAGCTTCCGCAGCGGCTTGCAGGCCCAACTGAGTAGCAATCAAATCGGAAGGCTTCCCTAGCCCCTGAGCTAAATTTTGACGAGCATCCTTCATCGCGGTAGCTTCCTTTTCCATTCGGACTCGAACCAAATCCAACTGGCGCCAACTGGAGAGGAGATCATTCCAAGCCTTGTCCATTTCCAGACGAATCAAACCTTTGCCATCCTGCGCACTCAGGTCCGCCTTGACCACCCGAGACCGCGACTCTTTATCCTTATGGGACATTTCCCACAAACCACTGATGGGCACAGAGATATTTGCAAAGACGAGAGCATTACTTGTAGGTGAATCATTAAAATCCCCCATTTCCATTACCGCAGCCCCCACCAACGCCTGTGGAAGAAATTCTCCTCGTTTCTGGGCCCTTTGCATTTTTTCTGCAGCTACCGCCTTGTCCAACAGTTGCGACTCCTCCCGTTTAGGCAGGGCCTGTTCATGATCAACACGGATTTCATCCGGTGAATTGAGGGGGCCCAAGGTATCCGTGAGAGCCAATTGGCCGGAGCAAAATCCGTCTAAACTCCGGCAAAGGTCCTTTTCCGCAAGTTGAATGCCGTCCTGCACATCCAGGAGTTGTTTGCGGGCCGTTAATTGGCGTTGCGAAAGATCCAATGTATCACGGCTTGTCGCCAAGCCATTGCGGAAAGCCAGTTGCACATCATGGTTCAATGAATCCATCAATTGTAACTGTGCCAGCAATGTTGCCTGGGTGGCATGCAAGGCTGCAAGATTATAATACCGATCCATAGTCGCCAGCACGGCCTCCTTTTCCGCTCTGATTCTCTGGATACGGGCAACATCGACTCCCAAACCAGCCAACTTGTTTCCATTGGAAATGCGTCCTCCCATATAAATAGGCTGCACAACGGAAATCATAGCAACGCCCATTTGTTCTAACATGCTCATCGTCGAAGTCGGCATGTAGGCGAATTGCGTCGCCGAGGATAGCGTAGAGGGATCGCCATTATAAACAGGCAGATTCCCCCCATCAGAGCTATACTGAACAAGTCCCTCATGTGCTTTAAGTGCTGTAGCCTGCGCAGAAACCGTAGGAAACCAGTGCGTGTAGGCCTGATCCTTAATTTCCTTGGCCGCCTCAAGATCCTGATTAGCTTCTTTCACACTTGCGCTTTTTTCCTTTGCAACGTTGACGCATTGTTCTAAGGAAAGAGGCGTCTGCGCAGAGATGGGAACCAGGGAAAGCGCACAAAAGAGAAAGACCTTATTCATGGTGCGCCTCCGGACGGACGGTATGTTTGGCGACACCCCAATAGAGGACAGGAAGAACAATCAGGGTGAATATGGTGGAAAAAATCAGACCGAAACAGGTCACCGCCCCCAACGGTCCCCAAAGGGTGGAGCCACTGGTAATCATAGGAATTACCCCAATGGCCGCAGCAGCACTGGTCAGAAAGATGGGACGCATTCTACGTTTACCTGCCGCCATGGCAGCCTCTTTCACGTCCATCCCATTGGAGCGTAATTCCTCTCCATAGCGAATCATAATAATTCCATTGCGTACCACCATACCAAACAGGCTAATGACCCCCACAAAAGCGGTGAATCCGAAGGGATAACCCGTTAGCAGCAACCCGAGCACAGCACCAAAAAGGCTCAATGGCATTGATCCCATAATGAGGAGCGTGTATGGAATGGAGCGGAATTGAAAGAGTAGGATGATGAAAATGGAAAACACCCCCAGAATAAGGGACTTGGTCAGGAGCCCATAATTCTCCCCTTCCGCTTCCTCTTCTCCGGCGAACTCCAACCGAACTCCCTGTGGCAAAGGGAGCTTCAAAATTTGTTCCCGCAAGCGCAACCAGACAGGCTTGGCGATCACACCGGCACGCATATCCGTCCGCACGGTCATCGTGCGCATTCCATTCCGATGCAGGATCTGTCCTTCGCCCCACACGGGAGCGGTTTGAGCAATCTGCCGCAAAGGAATCATCGTCTGGCTCGCTGGAGCCGAAACCAGGACATTGCCTACATTCCCCGCATCCAAATGTCCTTCAGCCTCACCAGCGAATTCTATGGACACGGGAACATCTCCCTCCCAGAGGGTCGCTACCGGCAGATTCCCTGTAGCGAGAGCCAAGGAACTCCCCAACAAATCCCGTGTGATCCCAGCATAAGCCGAAATTGCAGGATCACGATTCACTTGTACCAACGGGACCTTTTCCTGAAAATCATTTTCCACCCACGAAGATTCAGACAATTTGCGATACAGAGACATAATTTGATCTCCCACCTCATGCAGCAAAGGAAGACTGTCTCCGATCACCCGAACCTCGATAGGCGACTTGTTGGGCGTCAAAGTAATTTCTTTGTATCGAATTCTAGCGTCTGGGAAAGGATTGGGCTTGGACTGCCATAAGGCGATTACAGAGTCACTGGTTTTCTCTGAAGTCGTCGTTACCAGTAGTTGTGCAAAATTAGGAGCAGGCATGGCTGGAGCATACGAGGCATGGAATCGAGGGCTACTTGACCCCACAAAAGTAGAGACACTACGAACCCATGGGCTCTTGCGTAGATCCTGAGTCATAAATTTGGCCACCCGACCAGTTTCTTCCAGACTTCGGCCTTCTGGAAGCGTAATTTCAACAGCAAACTGGTTACGGCCCAGTTTAGGGAAAAGCTGCTGTTTCACATGCGGAGCCATGCACAAAGCCAAACCAATCGAGGCAATCCCAATAAAGACGGCGTAAACAGGATGATGGAAGATCCAGTTGACCACATGACCATAGGTTCCCTGCATCAGGTCCAGCATGGAAAAACTTTTTTTACGACCGGGCCCCTGAGTTCCAAGCCCATGGCGAATCAGCAGCAAATTAAGCACCGGCACAAGAAACGTTGAAACCGCAAGAGACACACCTAAAGCAATCGCGACGGTAATAGGGAGTCCACCAATAAAATCTTTGAAGGTCCCGGTCATGAAAAACATCAACGGGAAAAAAACCATAATGATCGCAAAGGTGGCTGAAAACACAGGGGCAAACAGAGTAGCCGAACTACGCAAAGCCGCATGCCAAATGGACTCTCCTTGATCTAGTCGCTCCACATGATCGTCAATGACAATGATCGCATTGTCCACCACCATCCCAAGCACCAGGATCAAGCTAGCCAACGTTACGGTGTTGAGGTCCATGCCCAGCACCTGCATCACTCCCAGAGTAATTAGAATACTGATGGGAATGGTCAGTGCAGCCACACTAGCCACACGCAACGGCAGAAGCAGCATAGTCACAAGAATCACCGCAACGATGGAAATCAAAAAATCGCGAAGGAAATGGGTGACTGAAGTATTCACCACTTCGGGCTGATTGACCACGCGAACGACTTGAACATGCCCTTTCTTTTCCATGTTAAACTGATCAACAACCTTCTCAATTTCTTTTCCAAAAGCAACGATATTATTCCCCTGCTTCATCTCCAGACTTACCAACAGGCTGCGTTCGCCATCCGTCTCTACATAGGAATCCATGCGGCCATGGTCACGGACAATTTCGGCCACGTCACGCAAACGCACTACGTGTCCGTTGACTGGATCTGCAAACACAATCGCATTCGCCAGATCCTGCTCACTGGAGAAGGCTGGGGGGAGATAGATCGGCAGTTCCAAATCACCCTGGTGTAGAGTTCCCGCAGTTGTCATCCCCGCATCAAGTTTTAATGCCGCCAGAATGGAGGCGGGTTGCAGATGAAACGCAGCCAGTCGATCCTTCTGGAATCGCACCAGAATACGCTCCGGCTGTTTTCCATAGGCTCGGACCTTGGAAACAGCCTCCACCTTGCGCAGTTGATCTTCCAAACGATCCAAATCCTTACCCAACTCATCGTAGCTCTTTCCGTTCCCACTCAGAGAAAGAATGATTGCGGAGACGTCTCCAAATTCAGTAACGACCTGCAAGGCCAAAACCTGAGGAGGCAATTCTGCACTTTTCAATTCATTGAGTCCCAAACGTACCTTTGGCCAGAACAAATCAGGTTCCTTGACCTCAGGAGCGATCTCGACGTAGATGTACATGCGGCCCTGACGCGACACAGACCAAGTCTTTTTGCGGTCGATCTCCTTGAAGCCAAAGAGATAGCTCTCCACCTTTTTGGTCAGGCGCTCTTCCACCTCCTCGGAGGTTCCTCCCGGATAAACCCCCACCACCAATCCCTGACGCACCTTGAATTCAGGAAACTCCTGCCGAGGCATATGCAGAAGCGCATAAACGCCATACCCCAGAAGAATAGCCACTAAAGCCAGCACGACTTGACGATTCTGCATGGCCCACGCGATAGGGCCGCGGTGATCTTCGTTTTCCATGGATCCTCCGCTCAATGCCTGACCGTCATGCCGTCGGTGACGCCATGCATCCCTTCCACAACGACCA
>DATIQS010000369.1:0-3861 GCA_035470605.1 Fibrobacteraceae bacterium | reverse complement strand
ACCTTTGCGCTATAGCGTCGCCTACGCGCTGAAACGTCGTTTCCCTCTTTTGCACATCAGCCTCAACGGAGGAATCCGTTCCCTGGAGGCCGTTCAATCGGCGCTTTTGGGGCAATCCGTTCCTAGTTATGAGGAAGAGGCTCCTTTATGTGCGCCAATCCCTTTGGATGGAGTGATGATTGGCCGTGCTGCATACGAGAATCCTTGGATGCTGGCGGAAGCGGATCCGCTTGTGTTTAAGTCTCCTCGTCGTGCGCCTTCTGAGGAAAGGGAGCTCCTGGAAACCTGCATTCCCTACTTAGAGTCTCAATTGGCGCAGGGGGTTCCTTTGCATATTATGACCCGGCATTTATTATCCTTTTTTTCTGGACGCCCCGGGGCGCGTCGTTATCGACAAATTCTTGGGGAGGGAGCGTGTCGCTCTGGGGCTGGTATTACTGTTGTTTATGAGGCTATACGCGCCTTAAATACGATGAGTCCCGCTTCGCAAAAATTCATTTGAAAATAATGAAATTTGAAATAAATACAAAAGAAATTGATTTTTCTGTGTATTTTTGATTTTAATTATTTCGAAGACATTTTAGGGAGATTCTATGTCAGAAAAGATAATGGAAGTCGTGCAAGCGGCCTATCAACAAGCCCTTGAACAGTTTTTCCAATCCTTGATTCGCAATTTGGAACAAATAACGGTTGTTGAAACCGTTTCTACGGATCCTCCTCGCAGAGGCCGTCCTCGTAAAATAGATAAGCTTCCCAAAAATACCGCTCCGAAAAAAAGGGGCCGTCCTCCTAAAGGGAAAAAAGAGGAAATAACCGCTCCGAAAAAAAGAGGCCGTCCCCCAAAAGTGAAAGCAGAGGTCATTATGGCAGCCCCCAAACGGGGGAGAGGTCGTCCTCGTAAAATTCGATAAAAAATGAAGAATTAAATTTGTATGTAAAACCTCGGATCCCCCGAGGTTTTTTGGTGCGCCCGGCCCGGGCGCCGTCTAGGAGGTGCAAGTCCTCCTCTGAGCTGACCACAGCGAGCGAAATGAAGTCTACACCAAGCCCATGGATAGGGCGACTGAGCTAGTCAAGGGCTAACCCGCCTTGCGGGTCCTCCTCATTGGCATATCAAACGGAGACATCAGGTACATGAATTTTCCTCTCTCCAAAATGGGAACTTGGGGTGGGTTCCTGTCCAGTGCATAGAACATATTGGGTGGAAATGCTGTGTAACCGGTCAGCGCCTCTTCTAGGCTATTTTTTCGCACAGTCTCTATTTCGCATATATTCTTGATATGATGATCACAAATAAATTACAATTTCTCATTTTGTCCCTTTTGGTATTCTCCTGGGCGGCCAGTCCCATCGTTACGCAGCCCTGGAACGGACATCAAGGTGCGGTGACCTTCACCTTTGACGATGCTTGTCAGTCGCAGGTGGACAATGTTCTGCCCGCACTTTCTGAACGGGGAATCACAGCCACGTTCTTTGTCTTTCAGTCCACCTTCACCACAAATCAGTCCACTTGGGTCGCGGCTGCGCAAGGGGGGAATGAAATTGCGAACCACACCTTGTCGCATACGGATTTGACCACCTTGTCGGATGCGTCCTCCATTACCGCGCAAGTCTCTGATTGGGCCACCACCTTGCGGGGTTTAGATTCCTCCATTGAGGCTGTAACCCTGGCCTATCCCTATTGTAACAGCAATACGCAGGTGGATAGCTTGGTCAACAAGGAAAACATCATCGCCCGTACCTGTGGGGGGACGGCGCAGTTCACCTGGTCCAATACCCCCTCCAACTGGATGCGTATGACCTCCTTTATAGTTTCGGATGATGCCAGTTATGCCAATGCGATCAGCGGCATTCAAAACGCGGCCACGAACAACACCTGGTTTGTCACCTTGGACCATGGGGTAGGGGGTGACTGGCTGAGCATCACGGCGGCTCAAGCGGAGTCCATGTTCGATGAGGCCATCTCGGATAGCGTCTGGATTGCCCCCTATCAGACTATAGCGGCTTATTGGCGTGCAGGGTTGACTTTGGATACGGTTGAGGCCGTGTCTACAGATTCCGGTTGGACGATGAGTTGGGTCTCGCCGCATACCAAAATGCCCAGGAGCGTTCCTGTTCGAATCAATCTGGATGCCTCTTTGCTTGGCTCCAATGGGGTGCTTTCTCAAAACGGTTCGGAAATCGCACCCGAGGAGGACGGTTCCTACGTGATCGAATTTATGGACCTACACTTGGATGTGCTCCAGAAGTCAACGGAAGGCTTAGAACCGTCCACAGAATCCTCCGTTTTCCATGTACAAGCCTTGCGCCGGAATGGCGCGATCGAATTGCAGGGGCTAGCCGCAGGGGAGTATGTCTATCAGCTTTGCAACCTTTCTGGGAGGCTCGTGGAAAAGGGCTCTTTGGTGTCTTCTGGCACGGGGGCGGTGACCGTTTCCATTTCTGGAAAATCTGGGGTTTTGCTGCTGCGTCTTACCTCTGAACAGAATGCGAGTCCCTTATGGACTGTTTTGCTAGCTGACGGAGAATAGGGAGGCAACATTTCGGCCTACTTAACCCTGTGGCTGAGAAATGGCATGGGATTCGCATCAGCGGTTTCCCGGCACATTCCCTTGGGGCGTTCGGTCTCTTTTTTGGGGACGGATTGTTTCCCCCTAGATTGCGATTGGGAACTGGATCGCGTGAGGGGCCGTTTACGTATATTTGGACTCCCATGGAAGAAGCTTTTCGTCGCGCCATTCGCAAAATGACAGGGAAAAGCCTGGTGAGGTTGTCCGGCAGACCGGACCGGAACCAGGTCCTCGCTCTGTTAGCTCATGGAGTTTCCGCTTCCTGGATGGTGGCTTTGCATGAGCATCTGGAGGCCTCCCTGATTCCTGGCGAAGGGTTCCAGGGGGAGAGCGAAATCGTCTCCCACAGTCCTACCGCCTGGAAACAATGCCGGGCGGAGTTCCCTGCGCTTGCGGAGGAGTTTCGGGGCCGTTTGGCGGATTTCCGTGCCAAGTGGGTGCAGCGTTTTTCTCTAGATGCCTTGCAATCGACCTTGCTCCAGGGGCATTGGCTCCAGCAGGACGAAGATGGCTGGTTCTTCAATATGCGTGGAGTCTCCCAGGAGGTGCGGAATCTGTATTATGAAACAGTGCATCTGATGGTGGGGGATGCGGAAAAGTTGGTTGTAATGATGACCAGTCGCTCTCTGCACATTCAAGATCGCCTTTCAATGGAATGGCATCGCGAGTCCTTGCATAGCCCGGCTTCGAAATTGCTGCCTTCTCTAGAAGCGGGTTTGCGTGATTTGGAAAGTATCTCTATGCGAAATTTGCGTGAAAGCCTTTCGGCATTAGCCTTTCGGCGTTTTGCCTTAGCGTTCAAACCCATCAGAGGGAAATTCCCTCATCAACCGACCCAGGCGGGCGTAGTCCGTGGAATTGGGCGCATCTGGAATCCAGTGGGGGTTTGGGAAACTGGCTTTTTGGGTTATCTTCATGATTTTTGCGACTTCACCGACGGTCTGGTCCAATTGATCGGTAGCTGGTATGGTGACAAATGGTCGCTTTTCTTGCGGGGGTACTCCGCAGGGCAACTTGAACTTTTTGGTTCCCGGCCAGACTTGGCCTCATCTCGATAGGTGGATATGCAAAAGAAAACCGTGTATTTCGTACTGGCCAATGTTGTAGGGATTCTTCTCCTGATCGCAACATCGGCTCATTTCGGCGCTCCGCTTTTCGGTTGGGTGATTACAGGGGGGATCATTGCCGTTTTTGCCGCGGGCATGGAGCGCTATCGCCGTGTTTATCAGCATCTCGCCGTTGAGGAGGATCTGCTGGAGGAGTATCGCCGTCAGGCCACTCCAGAGCCGAT
>DATIQS010000368.1:0-3173 GCA_035470605.1 Fibrobacteraceae bacterium | reverse complement strand
GGCCAAAAGCTTTGAAGCGATTATCCGCTATTGGGATGACTGGATCATTCCTACGCAACCTTCGGTTTTCTTTAAACGGGAGATCTGTGCCGAGTTCGGAGAGTTCGATCCCGAAATGCACATGGCCATGGATTACGAATTCTGGTTGCGGGTCACTCAAAAATATCCCATGGCCCATCTGCCTCAAGTGCTTTCGGTCTATCGCTTCCATCAAGCCTCCAAAAGCGGCACCTCCGGCGATTGGTCTCATTTTTTTAAAGAATGGTATAAGGCCTGGATCCGCCATCGGGGTGCATCGCGTCTTCTTCCTGAACCCTCTATGCCTTTGTTGAGTATTGCCATTCCTGTCTTGCGTGCGCAAATTTTCGATCGACCTTCGGCTGTCCAAGAGTTGGAAAAAACCCTGTCTGCTATTTTCTCCAACATCATCTTGGATGTGGAAATCCTATTGATCAGTGATTTGAAACAGACGCTGCGTTTTGAAAAAAAGGACTCTCCGATCCAAATCAGAACCCTCCAATCCGATAGCGCACTGAATCTGGACTCCTTTCTGGAAATCGCGATTCAAAACGCACAAGGCTTTGCGATTCACTTCCCTACACCCGGAGACATGATTCCTCAACGAGGCTATGTAAGGCCCCTGGACTCGCTCCTGGATCATCCAACACTGGATGTCGCAGAAATCAAGCAAGGCCTCTCAATCGGTCAGCACCCACTGCTTCCAGCTGATTTGCCCGTTGGGCCATCTCTGCTCTCCCGAACAGAGCCCCTGCGTCGGGCATTGCGTTCAGAGCCCTCCTCTGCTGGAGCTCCTGAAGCACCCCTCCTTTTTTCCGTCATTATCCCTACTTTCAACCGAAGCGACATTCTCAAAAGCTGCCTGGAGCATCTTTCTCAACAGACGATGGAGCCTTCTCGCTTTGAGGTGCTGATCTGCGATGATGGTTCCACAGACGACACGGCTCGTGTAGTGCAGTCGCTTTCGATGCCGTATAAATTTCGACACTTGCCTGGAGAAAATAGAGGCCCGGCGGCGGCTCGTAATCGTGGGATTCGCGAAGCCCGAGGCGAATATCTATTGATTTTAAACGACGATGCCTTATTAGAGCCTCAAGTACTTCAGCTCCATCTAGACGAGCATCGGAAGCGTAACGATCCAAAGGCAGCTGTCCTTGGAAAATTCCAGATGCACCCGAATTATGTTTCTCCTGAAACGCCCATCGGTTATTGCATGGAGCATAGCGACTTGATCTTCGATTATTTCAAGATGAAGCCGAACGAGCCTTATGGCTACAACATGTTTTATACGTGCAATATTTCCCTGCGTCGGAATTTTGTGCTAGAGGGAAGCCTGTTTGATGAGGGCTTTTATCGTCTGGCTGGTGCGGAAGATATTGAATATGGATATCGTCTGGAGCAAAGAGGATGCCATGTCTGGTATCGCCCTGACTGCATCGCCTGGCACGCGCACAAAATTGACACGCAGGGGCTGGTCCGCATGTTTGAGGTTCGAGGGAAGGGTGGAGTTGTCCTTTTCCTGAAACAAAATCATTTGCCTCATCACACAGACCATCTCGGAATTGCCGATGTAGAACGCTTTCAAAGGAATCGTCAGCAAGGACAGAGACTCTGCGAGAGCATCTTCGCCATGGTTAATCAAATCGACACCCATTCCTTTCGGGCTGTTTCACCTAAACCCTTATTGATGGATGGATTTGCTCAATTCTGGAATACGATGTTCCTCTGGAAGTTAGATGACCAAGGCCACCAAGGTCTATTGGAAAAGTTGTTAGAGGACGCGACAGCTTTGGAACAACAATTGGCAAATCCCGGAATCTATGCCCTGGAGGAAACCGCTCAAGCCCTCTTTCCCATTCTGCATACAATTAAATGGTATGCGGATACCTGTGGCGTTATGGATAGTTCTCAACTTCCAGAACTTATGCGTCTTGATCAGCAAGTCCGGACCGGGGCCAAAAGAGATCAAACGGAGGCACCGCTTATTGCCCCAAAGCGCCCCCGCATAGCCCCACCGGAGAAGGCATATCACATACGAAGTCCCCTCCAAGAACACAATCCATTTCGTCCAGGCTCCTTTTTTTCGAATCGAGCAAACCACCAGCAGGCTTATGAGCACTTCCGTTTACGTATGCTGGATGGCAACCTTGCCTTATTCCGAAATTTGGAATACATCTCGCCACTGTTGCATGACCTGAAGACGGGGTCTCCAGCTCTTCTCTCGGTTGTCGGCTATGGCCTATTGCGAATGTTAGAAGAGGCTCCGTATCTGGAGGACATCAATGCTTTGGCACGGCAACTTTTGGCGAGCCAAAACCACTCTGACACGCGACTAGATCGCTGTTCCTCTTATCTGTCCCGTTATAAAGCGTTTTCCAAGGCAAAAACAAAAGCCGCAGAGCTTTATGCCTCTTATGATTATTCAGATGCTCTTGCCACTTGGCAGGGCCTCAACGGACAAATCTCTGGCGACCCAGAAATTTTTTCTCGTTTGCACGCCATCTTTCTGGAGCAAAATGCGGACTATCGCTCTTTTGCAGCAGAAAACTTGCCCCTATTCCATGGCTCGCCTTTTGAGGCCTGGAGCCATTACGTGATTGGACGGGATTTCTATCGCATCGGTAACATTGAAGAAGCCGCCCCTTATCTGCAAAAATCTTTGGCTTTGGAAGAAAACTGCTTTACGATAAACCTTCTAGGACAGTGTTACCTGCTGGCAGGTCAAGAAGAATCAGCAATGTCCTACTGGAGGGAATCCCTCAAAAGAGACCCACTGCAAACTCATTTATACCTGAAAATGTATTCTGTTCAACAGGGTTTCCATCATATTGCCTTCCCAGAATTGGATACGGCCTCTGTTGCCATTTTGATTTATTCCTGGAACAAAAGGGAAATTCTGAAAAAGACTTTGGAGGAGTTACGCACAACCCTTTTAGGTCAATCCACCATTTTGATCTTAGATAATGGAAGTACCGATGGCACACCGGAAATGCTCAAGAACGTCATATCCTGGTTCCCTGGACGTACTGTGCGCATCCTCTCCTTGCCGACCAATATTGGAGCCCCGGCCGCTCGTAATTGGTTAATGGCGCAACCGGAAGCGAAAGCCGCAAAATACATTGCCTACCTCGATGACGATGTGTCTCTACCTCAGG
>DATIQS010000367.1:0-3857 GCA_035470605.1 Fibrobacteraceae bacterium | reverse complement strand
GGATTGCGCTTGCGGGCCGATGAACAAGAACCGGATATCAGGCGATGCCGACCAAGGCGAGCGGGCCATAAACCGCAAAGCTTTCGTGGTCAAAGGTCAGGCGGCGTAAATCCGGCGGTCGTGCAAGGAAGGACTGCGTTTTTACCCGGGGATCTCCGGCGTTATGCCTGAAAGGGTAAGTGTGACCAGACGAACGAAGTGAGGAGTAACGCACCATAACCTCTGAGGACGTATTGCCTCAGAAGTCCGATAAAACAGAGCGAGTGGAAAATAGGCAGGGTGAAGCCCATGCCGGACTCCGTCGTGTGGAAGCGCAAACGGCGGAGAAGGAGCGCGTGAGCTCAGGCAAGGCCATTCAGATGGAGTCCGTGTTAGAACGAGGAAACCTTTTGGAGGCCCTAAAGCGAGTGAAGCAGAACAAGGGCAGTCCCTGCGTGGATGGGATGACGGTTGATGGAATGTACACCTATTTGCGGGAAAACTGGGCAGCGATCCGCGAACCACTAGTCGCAGGAATATACCGCCCGAATCCTGTAAAGCGGGTCATGATTCCCAAGAAAGGCGGAGGAGTACGCGAGCTCGGCATTCCCGCCGTCATAGACCGGTTCATACAACAAGCGCTATTACAAATCCTGCAACCAACAAGTGATCCGACTTTTTCGCCCAACAGCTATGGAGTTCGTCCAGGCCGTAGCGTTCATCAGGCGGTACGTGCCGCTCCTCAAGCAATGGATAAAATGAAGGAGAATGTCCGGTTAAACACCGGACGCAACGGAGGTCGCAGTATCGAGAATGTCGTGAAAGAACTAGGTCGCTATCTACCTGGCTGGAAAAACGATCTATCGGGAACCGCTCGCCCGGCGCGTCCTGGAGTGGATCGCCCGCAAGATCGCCGCCAACTCCCGCCGATGGTGGCATAACTCCAGCATGGCCCTGAATCATGCACTGCCTAACAAGTACTTCGACGAACTGGGCCTACCAAGGCTCGGTCCGGTAAAGTAGCCTCATCTCTTCGAACCGCCGTATGCGGACCTGCTTGTTCGGTGGTGTGGCAGGGGATCGCGGAATCTCGATTCCTCGCCCCTATGCCGATTATTTGAAAACCATCCACGGTCACTCCGTTCCGCAACACGAGCCTACCTTGGATATGTCTCCGTAATCCGGCAGAGCCAGAGCGGAGATATCATTCAACTGACCGGCGGCATAAAGCGAACGATAGCTGGCGTCTCGTTCGTCTAGAGCAGAGGAGGGGGCGCAAGATGATCTGGCTGTTCGGAAGTTCCCGATTACTGGCAAATCTTCAAGTTCCGTCCTTGGTCGTGTTAGCGACATCGCTGGATCATTTGGGCGAGGCCAAACCTTAGGGATAGGGCAACCAGACTCTCTGAATGTGAACCCGTTGGGCACCCACACCGTGATGCCGCTCATGGCTTTTTGTTCTCGCATCTTGCACGTCTAAAGCCTGTTTGGCATCATATTCCAAGAAGATATATTTGAGGGTGTTGTGGGGATCCCCTGAACAGGGGATCGTTTTGTCATTTGAGGTGCGCATGTCGCGTTTTCATTCCTGGTTCCGTTTCCTGTCCATCGCCGGTCTGCTTTTGGGCCTGGATGCGTGGTCCCTCGATTTTTCCATCGACAAGACTTGCAAAACCTGTACCCGTCGCTATATGGACTCCATCAATGTCTATGATCGGCGTCCCATCCGTGTTAATCAGGTCGGTTTCCGTCCTCAAGACACCAAAAAAGCCTTTGTATCCGATCCCTCCAGCACCACGTTTAAGGTCATTAACGCCGAAACGGGCGTGGACGAATGGAGTGGCACTCTGGAAAAGTTGGGCACGTACACCAAGCCGAAGATGTGGGTGAATGGCGCCTTTAATTCTCTGACGTCGATCTATGAATTCCCTGATTCCGACTCCAGTTCCACTAGCTCGGAGACAGAAACGCTGTATCAGGCGGAGTTCTCTAGCTTGGCGACCGCTGGTTTGCATGCGATCATTGTGGGTCAGGATACATCGGCGATTTTTCGTATCGATTCCTCTGTTTATAACGCTGTGTTTGAAACGGGTTTGATGTTTTTTGGCAGCAATCGATGCGGGAATACAGATTCCTGGATGCATGCCGCTTGCCATTTGAAAGATGGTTCCGCTGTGGATCATGACCTGAGCGGTGGTTGGCACGATTGCGGCGACCATGGAAAGTATGGTGAAACCGAAGGTTATGCGGCCTATATGATCAATTTGACCTACGCCCTTTGGCCAGAAAAGGCGGAGGATAATTTCGGTTCCAGTTATTACGACACCCTTCCTTTCGGGAACGACGGAATTCCAGACCTTCTTTGGGAGGCGAAGATCGGTGCCGATTACATCTTCAAGCTATATAAGGCCTCTAAGGCAGACGGTTTGATTGGTCAGAACGATATGTACCATTCCGTAGGTATGGGACCAGGTATGGACCATCTATTTTGGGACGTTCCAGAGCATCAGGATGCGCAACCCCAAGGGAAGGGTGGTCCAGATCGACCTGTGACTGCAGGTATTGGTGTCAACGTGGCCGGTATGTATACTGCGGCGTTGGCCTATTTCGCCTATGGTTGGGAACTCTTTGATCAGACCTATGCGGATAGCATTAAGGCGGCTGCGATTGAGATGTATGACAGTTTGGTCATTCCTAACCTCGGAAAAGAAACCACGGAACCTTGTTGCTATGATGGTGGTGGGCAGCTCTTTGACGATCCGGTGGCTGCCGCTGTGGCCCTGTTTTATTTGACCAAGGATCAAAAGTATTATAAGGACCTTTTTGAAAATGATTTTTATGGGGACAATTCAACCAATGCGATGTATAACGACGGGTATTTCCCTTCGGGGTTGATGGGCTGGAAGAGTGGTTTCTACCATGGCGGCTGGACCACGGATTTCCAGCAAGTTCATGCGCCGACCACTTTTGCGTTGGCCAAGTTGATCTTGGGAACTCGTTCTAAAGCCGCCGCTTATGGCATTGATTCTACGGTACGCGATTCTTTGTTGGAAGACTGCGTTGCGGCTCTGCGTCGGAGCGTTCAGGATGGTTCCGGTGGTTCAAATGGCGACACCACGATTATCGCGAGCAGCGCCGAATACGCGACGTTTAAAGCGGATCAGCCCTATCACGGTGTCTTTACCAGTTCAACTTGGGGTCTCAATCGCTATAACATGGGATTGGTGACGGAATTGTTTATGCTTTGGGAGCTGACCGGGGAACAGGCTTATTTTGATATTGGTCTAGATAACATGGACTATAATCTGGGGCGCAATCCATGGGATCTCTCCTTTGTTATGGGAACCGGCGAAAAGAACCTCCAGCATCCGCACAACCGCGCCGCGAATCCCGACGGCTATAACGCTGGCGGTATCCCTTATGACTACACCAGTCCCAAAGGAGCCTTGATGGGAGGTTGCAAACCCACCGCCACCCTCAAAGATGACTGGAGCGATTATACAGTGACGGAAACCTGTATTGACTTCTCCTCTCAATTGTTAATTCCGGCGCAGATCCTCGCCAAGGATCTGCCGGAAGACACCACAGGTCCAGAATTCTCCAATGTCGCGGCGACGCCCATTAGCGACACCTCGGCGATCATTTCCTGGAGCACGGATGAGCTTGCGGCGGTCACCGTTTATGTGGCTACGTCGGCCAATGGAACGCCTTTTGATACGTTATTTGCCAGCCTTACGAAGAATGGCTCCGTGGAAGTGGATGGCCTTGTCGAAGGCGAGACTTATTACTTCTATCTCGTGGGCATGGACGTCCGCAAGAACACCACTACGGATGATAATCATGGCGATTGGTATTCCTTTACCATGACCACGAGCAAC
>DATIQS010000366.1:0-4542 GCA_035470605.1 Fibrobacteraceae bacterium | reverse complement strand
ATCAGCATGGACGGGAAAGGACGTGCGTTGGACAACGTATTTGTGGAGAGATTGTGGCGGAGCCTAAAGTATGAGAACGTCTACATAAGATTCAAAGAAGGATTCAAAGTGCGAACGAATCGCCTCAAGACATCCAGAGGCGCCACAAGGAACGATTCGGACGCCGCGCAAGCCATAAGGTAGGCCAAATCAACACCAGATCTCGAATCAGGGAGGTCCAAGTTTCCCCTCGATCTTGAGCCCCCTCAATAGCAAAACAACCACAAGTGATGCCCAAATCACGCCACAAGGCACTCGTCAACGCGACAATAAAAGAGATGAACATCAAAAAGATGATACTCGCGTTTTCCCGCGTAAACGGAGTGACGATCAAGGCCAGACCAAACAAAAATTCCGCACAAGGCATGACCACCGCAAAGAGGTTAATGAGTTCGTGGGGGAGCATTTGGTACTGAGCGACCAGGACTGCAAAGCCTTTGGGATCATGAATTTTGAATAGAGAAGCGGTGATGAACATCCCTCCCAATCCAATTCGGAAAAGGGTTTCCAGGGTTTTGCTCGTAAATTCTGAATTCCAGTACCAGGCCGGAATAATCAGCGCGAAACCGGCAACGCATTCTCCCACCCCAATCCAAACCGCATAGCGGTACAATTTAGGGAACTGAGCGGAAAGCACCTCGGTCCAGGAAAAAACATCCGGGAACGAGATCTCGCAAATTCCCAGAACAACCAGTATCGTGGCAATGAACAACGCCATCGCAGAGGCAATAGTTTTCATGGAGCCTCCTCCGCGGGTTTGTCAAAGACATCTTGTCCGCCAATCCACGGCACATGCCGTTCCTCTGGTTGCCGTAAATTATTCACCACAGCAAACGCCAGTACCAGTCCACAAAGAATCACAAAATACTTCCAATTCATATTGGGAATATACGAAATCACCCTGGAAAGACCAAAAAGAGTTCCCAATAATGGAGGGGGCTCTTTAGGCGCCCAATATTTTTCGACGACAAACCATCAAGCTATGCCCTAGACCAAGTTCATCGTGAAGCTGCTCCACCACCAATCCTGCATTTTGCACACAACGCTCCAAGTCATCAGAATGATACATTTTGGAGTTTCCGTTGGCGATGGCGGTGAAGTACAAACTAATTTGGTTCAAACAATAGGCAGCCGTTTCAAAGCGCTGCCGGTTCCAGAAGGTCTCTGCAATATATACCCGGCTTTGGGGCCCCATAGAGGCGGCCACTCGACGCAAAATGCTGGTTGCTTCGGCCTCAGAAAAGCAGTCAAGAAATTGACTCATCCAGATTACCTCAAAACCAGAGGGGGGCAGTACAGAGTCATCCAACAAATTCCCCGCAAACCCATGGATACGGTCATGTCCAGGAACTGTCGATGTGGCTTTTCGCATGACTTCCAGTTGTTGTGGTAGGTCCATAATCGTGACATGGACCTCTTTGGAGTATTGGACGCACTGTGACGCCCAAAGCCCTGTATTTCCACCAATATCCAGCAACGTTTGCACAGGACGAGAAAAAACGATACGGAGAGCTTCTGGGAAAAAATTATTCGAATAAAAATGATCAAATGCAAACCAACTCTGCTGTACGGTTTTGGGTAAACAGGAAAGTCCCTCATAAACAGTAGACCAATTACCCAAGGTTCGCAGTCCAGCCGGACGTCCTTTCTGAAGGGCTTCTTCCAGATGAAATAGCCCTTGATAGCAGACGTCGTGAATAAAATCCATATTGACTCGCGTCATTGGATCCTGAAGTAGATAAACGCCAGCTTTTGCAATCTGGAAAATGCGATTTTTCTCTGTACAAAGTCCAATGGACAGAGAGCTTTCCAGTAGGCACTGAACCGCATAGCGGGTTAATCCTGTTCGTTGAACAATTTCTGCCATTTCGAGTCCGTCTTTCTTGGCCTGAAACAACATTTCTAAAATGCCAAACTTGACCATCAGACGAGAGACCTGAAAAACGACCGGTGCGAAGGCGACTTCCTGAGCCAAACGCTGGGCCTCTATTGCACTCCTCGGATCTTCCTGATAAAACGTGTCAGGCACATGTACCTCTTTGAATCTGTTCCCTGAAAAACTGTTCCATCTGTCGATTCAGAATTCGAACTCGCTGTGGGAAAGGTACGAACGCAGAGCCGCCCTCATCTTTTAAAATTTGAGGAGGATAAATCTTGATTTCGATTTGAGGAGGAGGAGACGGACTATGATACCATGGCTCTCCCTTGGTCAAAAAAGGACAACTGTACTGAATCAAAAGAGGAAAGACCGGGAGGTGATCTTTCAAGGCAAAACGAGCCCAACCACGTTGAAATGGATTCAAATCCCCTTTTGAACGAGTTCCTTCAGGGAAGATAATCAAAGGAACCGGCTCTTTCTCAAGAAGGTGGTTAACTCTAGAACTAAATTCATGTGGATCATTGGGAATATAACCAGCCATGCGAATCAAGGGCCCGTATAAAGGCTGACGCATAAGCTTTCGATTCACTACGCAATTGGCTTGCGGGAACAAACCGATTAACAAGATTACGTCATAAAACGATGGGTGATTAGCCACAAACAGCGATGGCCCAGACGCATTCAGATGTTCCAATCCGGTGACCCGAATTGTCCCAAGGACATGCAAACGCTGAGCCCACCAGGTCATCAAACGAAAACCAGCGCTTAAAATCTTTCGCACATAGAATGGTCTTCGATTGGAGGGGAGCAGCAGAATTGCAAACGGGAAGACAAGTCCCATTACTAAGGAAGCTCCCAGAAAATAGGAAATCCAGACCAGAGCGGAACGCCAAGTCCGCCGTTGTATATTTTTTGCCTGATTCAGGGAGTCCATTTGCGGAAGATTAGGCTGGTATTGACTCCGCCGAAGGCAAAGTTGTTCGTCATAAAATATTCATAGCCCTGTTGGCGGGGTTCTCTCAGGAAGTCCAGAGCGCCACAAGCTTCATCCACCTGGTTCAGATGCAGAGTCGGAGGCATCCAGCCTTCCTGTTGCATAGAAATGCCAAGCCAGGCCTCAATGGCACCACAAGCTCCCAACGTATGTCCCATATAACTTTTCAATGAAGCCGCAGGGACCGCACGCTGAAAGACATGAAAAGTCGCCACACTTTCTGCTACATCTCCAACATCAGTAGAGGTCCCGTGCATATTAACAAAACCGATCTGATCTGACGTCAAGCCTGCATCTTGCAAAGAAAGACGCATGACAGCCTCCATCCCTTCTGGAGATGGATTCACCATGTGCAATCCATCGCAATTGGTCCCCGCACCAACGATTTCTGCCAAGATGGGAACGCCTCGAGCCTGGGCGTGTTCCAAAGTTTCCAAAATCAGCGTAGCCGCGCCCTCACCCACAACCAAACCATCTCGACTCTCGTCAAAAGGCCGAGGGACGGAGGTCGGATCGTTATTGCGCGTGGAGGTAGCAAACATGACATCAAAAACAGCGGCACTCAGGTAATGCAGCTCTTCCGCTCCACCAGCGATCATTATGGATTGTCGTCCATACTTTAACGCCTCATACGCATAAACAATACCCTGAGAACCCGCAGTACAAGCACATGTAGTTGGAATCACTCGCCCCCGCAATCCAAAAAACTGAGCGAGGTTCGCTGCACAGGTATGAGCCATAAATTTGATGAACTGAGAAGCATTGACCCCATCTAAATTTCGCCGTACAGAGGCATTGGAAAAGAACTCATCAAAGGCCGGAGGAGAACCGTAAGTTGAACCATAAGCGACCCCACAGCTCCCCTGTTGCAATTCTGGTGATTCCAATAACCCAGATTGTTGTAGCGCACTTTCGGTGGCTTGTGCGGCCAACATAGCAACACGCCCCATGGTCCGCGTTTTTTTTCGGGGCCAATGTTTGGGCATATTGTCAGCCCCTTTCACGCGTCCCCCGAGACGGGTTCTCATATTTTGCACTGTTTCCCATTCGGGGATATACTGGATGCCCGAATGCTTTCCAAGAAGATTGGCACGGACATCGGGCCATGTATTTCCTATTGGGCAAAGCCCCCCCATCCCTGTAACCACCACACGATGAGTTGACGGGATCACAACATACCTCCGTTAATCGAAATCACCTCCCCAGTAATGTAAGAGCACTGCGGCGATACGAGGAACGCCGCCAGAGCTGCGACCTCTTCCGGTGTCCCATAACGACGCATCGGGATATGCTTAATGAACTCCGCCTTTTCCGCTTCAAATCCCGCCATCATTTCTGTATCAATCATTCCTGGAGCAATACAATTGACACAGATTTTGCGCCTAGCAAGCTCCTTGGCCAGAGAGCGGGTCACTCCGATAATACCGGCCTTGGATGCCGCATAATTTACCTGCCCACGGTTTCCTATCAAACCAGAAATAGAAGACAGGGTCACGATACGTCCACCGATCTTGGCTTCCACCATTGGCATGACAATCGGTTTGAGTACATTGTAGAGCCCAGTCAGATTGGTTCCAATTACTTGGTCCCAATCCACCCCTTCCATCATGGGGAATGGAGTATCTCGGGT
>DATIQS010000365.1:0-2154 GCA_035470605.1 Fibrobacteraceae bacterium | reverse complement strand
AGGTCGTTTGCGAAGTAACCGGGCCCGATGCCTATGGGATCCTGAAATTTGAAAGCGGGGTCCACCGTGTGCAGCGCGTTCCAGAGACAGAGAACCAGGGACGGGTGCATACCTCGGCGGCGACAGTTGCTGTTCTCCCAGAAGCAGAGGATGTGGATGTCGAGGTCCGTGAAGATGACCTGAAGATCGATACCTTTCGTTCCGGTGGCGCTGGAGGACAGCACATCAACAAGACGGATTCCGCAGTGCGCATTACCCATTTACCGACGGGGCTTGTCGTTTCCTGTCAGGATGAACGCTCTCAGCATAAGAATCGGGCCAGAGCTATGGAACAACTTCGTTCCAAACTGTTGGATCGCGCCATTGCCCAAAAAGAGCAGCAAGAAGCGGCAGACCGCAAATCTTTAGTGGGGACTGGAGACCGTTCCGCCAAGATTCGTACATACAATTTTCCACAAAATCGACTCACCGATCATCGCATTGATTTGACCATTTATCGTTTAGACGCAATCGTTGCAGGAGATCTACAGGAAGTGGTGGATGCTTTGCATTTGGCTGATGCTCAAGAGAAATTGGCTGCGATGGAAATGTGACTCAGATCACAAGAGACGCTTTTGTCTATTCCGATACGGATTTGTTTTGATTTTGAATCCTTTCTAAGAACTTTACAAACAAATTTTTATTGCTATGTTCTCTGCCTTGGTGCGATTTAATACGGAGGATACGTATGACGCAATTCAATCTGCGTCTGCGTTTGCTTATCTCTACGATTATTTGCTTAGGATGTGTTCTTCAAGCAGAAACTTGGAAGTTTGGGCTGGTTGGGGATTTGCATGGATCTAGTGGTACTGGTCGTAAGGTAAATGGAATTGACACCGTCTATTTGCATGATGTGAACCAGGCGTTTATCAACCAGGGCGTGAAGTTGGTGCTTCAGTCTGGCGATTTTTCTGATAATTCGGATACGGCGGCTATCAATACACTATCCCGTGGAGTTCAATTTCTTTACGATAATGGCATAGCGTTTTTTCCTGTCCGTGGAAACCACAATGAAAATTCCACTACAGTTTCTGATTTTCGAAAGGCCTTTCCACAAACACAGGGCGGGAGTATGTATGCAACTTCTTCTTCCGCATTTAACCTGGGTTCAGATTTTACCTCCCCTGAAACGAGTTTGGCTGGCTTGACTTACGGGTTCCATTATCGAAACGCCTCTTTTGTCATCATCGACCCGTATGCTACAGCTACAGGTTCTGAGGTGAGCGTCACTGATCAACGAGACTGGGTGGATTCTGTATTGCATGCTCGCGATAAAGATACCACGCATGCCTTTGTCATGGCCCATCCTGGTTTGATCCCTGCTTATCATTTGGACGCTGCTTTATTTGGAGACCTGAAAACAAACGCGAATCTTCTTTCCACTGATACTTTTGTCACAGTGCTGGATACCAATGATGTCGGCTACTACTTTTGTGGACATGATCATGAATTCCAGTATTCGCTTGTCCGTAATTTGGATAGCTCCCGCACTGTAAGGCAGGTGATTGATGTGGCTACATCACAAAGAAATGACGAACAAGATGGCTCCTATACTCGTAAAGTGAAATTCGCCAAGGAGGGCAATATATCAGGCTTTTTTGTTGGGGCGGTGGATAGCACTCGTATAACTCTGAACTTTTATCATGGAGAAAACGCCGCCGAGACTTGGTCCTGGGCCTATCGAATGGGTTATGATTTGAGTGGCAATAAATTCCTTATTTCTAAAGGGGCGGATTACACATCGGTTAAGGATACCTCTCAAGGCGATTCCCCAACCTATGCTGCCATTCTTGATGGAGAGCTTCCCTCCTCCTCGAGTTATCGCCAACAGGTGAATACGGGTTGGTCCTATGCGGATTCGGTGTCTGGGCAGGCCAGCCGAATTTTTACGCTCTGGGGCATGGAACCCTCTGTGGGTTCGGATACCACGAATACGTTTGTGATCTCGTTGACCTATGATGATGAGACTTCCAAGGCAAAACTGGTGAAGAATCGCATCGGTCTCCTGGCCTCGGATTCCAGTGGTGATTGGTCTCCAGCTATCCAACGAAACTCGCGCACGGGTTCGGACACAGGTTTCGTTGTTCGGGCCTACGACAGCTCTTCTGATGGCTT
>DATIQS010000364.1:0-6042 GCA_035470605.1 Fibrobacteraceae bacterium | reverse complement strand
GGATGTCATAATACATGGCGCGCAGTTGGCAATCCTCTGTTTGTCGATTCATGGCTTTGGCGTCCGCCACGGGAATGTTCATGGCTCCTTCCCAGTGGAAGGCGTAGTCGGCCTCCTGATTTTCCGCTGTGAATGGATATTGCTCTGCATCTGCGTTGTACGCGCCTAACATCATTTGATTCCCGGGTACGAGATGCGCTTTTGGGGAGCCTGCTTGGACCAGGATGTAATCCTGCAGCACCTCGATTGCACGTTGCAGACGGGTGACATATTCCCCTTGTTTCTGTTGAATCTTGGCGTATTCCGTTTGGCCTGCCTTGAGCCACTCCTTCTGGCGTTTGTCAAATTCCGCCTGAGTCTCGAATTCCCCTTTAGGCTGCAATGGACGCTTTAGTTTTAGATCGGATAACATGGCGGCTGCTTCTTCATTCACTTCAGAGATGCGCGCCAGCAAGGCGGCGATTCGTGTTTGATATACCACGACGGAAGGGGTGTCTTGAGCCAACAAGGCGCTTAGATTTACTTCATGAGGCTCAGAAAAAATGCTTTTCTCTTCTAGCTTCGCCTTGAGCTTGGTCGTTTCACTCCCCTGAACATCTGGGGTGGCGATGAATTCTTGAAATCCGTCCAGTTGCAAAACGACCTTGCGCCGTCCGGCCCAGAGATGCTCCACCGTTGCAGGGGTTTTCCCCGACTCCACACCGTCCACAAACACCTTGGCGCCTTGAGGCTCGGATTCGATCCGCAAAAAGCCTTGCTGCGCCGCGGCATCCTTATGCACTTTTGCCAGGGATTCGCGTAGTGCCTTTTCTTTTTGCATCAATGGGGCGAGTTGAGTTGCTGCCTTGGCATCCCGATCCTTTTCCCATGCGGATTTGCGTGTTTCAAAGGAGGCGGTGGTTTCAAACTCATCCTTTGGACGCAACGGAGTCATCCCGGTTTCCACCTCGGAACGAACTTTTCCCTGATCGCGGATCACCAAATCCAAACTATCTTGAATCACCTGTTCCTGAATGCGGAAATGCACCGCGGGATTGTCCGAAGAGATTTCTAATGCCGGCTTTTCTTGGGAGGGGGGAACTGATTCAGCAGGCGATTGGGCCGTATTGGTCTCCGTGTCGGTGGTCAGGGAGTCCGACGACGTCTCGGCCAGAGGCTCGAAGGCTGGCGCAAATTCTGGGGCCGCCGCGGTGGGTGAAAACGAAATGGCGGAGTCGGTCGGCGTAGTGTCGTATTCCTGCGCCATGGGCATGGAGGTTAGACCGAACAGGACGAATAGCTTCAAATACAATCGCATAGATCCTCTTGCAACGAAACGGTGATGCAAACCAGATATCGAAAAGGAATGTATAACGGAAAATCAGGCTTTTTTGTAAAAATTCCGTATTATTCCCTGGATGGGGAATTCCCGAAGGGAAAATTTGGCCAAAGGTTCTAAAATAAGGGTTCCCGAGTTCCGATTCCAGACCAAAGATGCGAGAATCTGTTTGCGGAGGGCTTCGCGGGAGAAACCATAATAATAGGAGGTTCCTTGCTTTTGCAGGGTGTGTTTTAGCCCTTTGGAGAGCAACCAATCGCTTATTTTTAGAGGCTCCTGCTCCAGGACGATCTCCAGCCTGCCCGGGTGAGGTTGTGCTTCGCCTTGTCCTAATAGACGCATCCAGCCGTTGCATCGCGCATTCACCTTTGCCTGGAATTGGGGGCCCTCCAGAATCGAAGGATCGATTTTTAGGGCTTCAGAAAAGGCCAAAGCGAAGTCGTTTTCTCCACAGACTTGGCAATATTCGTAATCCAGTTGTGTCTCCCAATCTCCAGGCAGATGCCGCCGGAAGGAATCCACCCAGGCTGGATTTTCCTCAAGGAAACCATGAACGGCCCAGGAGGACAATGTCTTCCAAGGCCATCCTAGGCAGTGTGGGTCCAGATCCAAACGCAAACGCAAAATTTGTTCGGCGACCACTGGAGACGCAGGGAGAAAGGGAGACGGGTGCCGTTGCGTCGTTAGAATTTTACGCTCTTGAGGCGTGCAGGCTCCACAACTTTGACAACGTTCTCCCAGACAAGTTGGCTTTTGTAGGGCTAGCCGACACGCTTCATGGCGTTGTATAAGGAATTTCCTGCGGATGCCAGGAGAAACGTTTTCCCAGGGCGTTTTGTCTTGCGGATCCTGTCCACAGAGTAGGGCTTTCCAGTCCAGTCCTTTTTCCTTCAAGGATTGTCGTAGCGTTAGGGCAAAGGGCTCCTCGATAGACGCGGCATACAAAAATCCAGTGCGTTCCTGAGCGAGGCGTAGAGCCTCCGCCACGCGGGCATCCCGCACGCGTACAAGAATTTGCGAGACCTCCGCTTCCCACTCCGATGCTGCTGCGCGAAACTCAAAACCTGCGCGGAGAACGCAATCCTTGATTCGGCGGACCATTTTCCCGCTGTCCTCCGCCGACGGAGCATCCTCGAATTCCAGGGGCGTCCAGGGGAAACGTACCAATGGCGTCGCAGAAAACAGGACGCGTGGCCGTCGTTGTGTTCGGTCATACAAATGTCGGAACCATTGCAAAAAAATCCGAAACTCCGCGAAGTCCTGGTCCTCTTCTACCCCGCAAGCAATGAGAAAAATTTTCAGTTCGCGCAGAGAGCCAGAGAGAATCGTTTCCAGAGCGATACGCGCCTGATCTTCTTGGAGGTCCTTTTGCAAATAGGCTCGCATTCGGTTGGAAATGCCCTCTAAGCCGCAGGTTAGAGAAAACTTTCCAACGTGGCGTTGCATCTCCATCAGAACTGGATCCCGGGCTAGGGCATCAAAACGTTGGCTTTTCAGGTTTACCTTTCCATAGAGTTTTTCCAGGTTGCGCACGAGTTCCTGAATGTGCGTATAGGTGTTGAAATTAAAGCTGAAAAGGTCGATCCCATCGAGCCCTTGAGCCATTTTTAGAGCGCGGGCCTCTGTGATTGCTTGCTCCAGGGGCGTTTCCCGGTACGGCTTGCGTGCGTAACTCTCCGCACAGAATGAGCAGAAATATGGACAGCCTTCCGAAAGGTGTATGCTGGATGTTCCTGCAACGTCGGCATGGGGAATTAAAGGCTCTTCGTTCTTGTATGGATTGACTCTAGGAACGGTCGTGTGCGTCTTGATGGCTTTCGGTGCTTCCGGCAGAAAAAAGCCAGGAATGGTATCCGCCATTCGTTGAAGTGTCTGCTCCTTGCTTAGATCGTCTTTTTGCGATTGTACACAAAGTTCAAAAAGCGCCTCGATTTGCGAGGTCTCTTCTCCTATGAAAATTCCATCGACGTAGGGATCTTTTGTCCAAAGAAGGGAGGTGTGCAAACTGTTGGCGCCACCTAGAATCACCAAGGGAAGGTCGCGGCGTGCCAAGCGATTTGCTTTGCACAGAGGGATGCCACACGCGACCAGAGTGGGAGGCAAATTGACCAACTCTTGCACCAGGGCGTTGGAAATGGCGAGGCAGTCGAAATCTTGCACGGGGCACTGAGTCCCTAGTCCAAACCACCAAGGGATCCCTTGCTGGCGCATGTTCTGCACTTCGTGCAATGGGGGGAGAAATGCCAGATCGGGAAATATTTGTGGATTACGACGCAAGATCGCATAGAGCAGCCGGTGGGTTGAGGACTGTACGACGTCCTGCCAGGGAGAAAGACGAGCCACGAGGGTACGGAACGAGCGTTTTCCCCATTCCTCGTTGGGAACCCAGTTGGGGCCTGGAGCAAGCAACCAACGTGATCCGCCCCCCCAAGAGGGAGCCTGCTGTCGGATCCAGTCGCGGATCTGGTTTGCGTTCACAAAGCCTTATTTTTTGGGAGGGGGCTGCAATAAGCTGGACCATTGGTCCGCTGGTGTCTGCTGAGACGCTGCGGAAGGCCCTTTCACGGCGGGAATCGCTTGTGTCGGAGGAATGTTGTTGCGAGAGGAAACAAGACTCGGTTGCGCCTGCGTATGGGATGCCTGCTGAGACACCGCAGCGGTGTTGGGGTGGGTTTGAGTGGCGGGGACCGTGGGTTGGGCACCCGTCTTCCGTTGGGATGCTTGTTCCAAGCGTTTGTTGCGGAATGCCATTGCCTCATTCGCAAGGTCTTCGGGAGCTTTCAGGTCGGTCTGGTCACGCTCCATTGCCTGGAGTAAGTCCTCTTGACTGTGAATGAGGGCTCGCACTCGAATGAAATAATTCTGTCGTTGCTGCTTGAGCATTTCGATTTCCGCACGCAGTTCGGTGGCGCGTTTTTTCGTGTCTTCCACTTCGCGAACCGCTCGCGCTTTGGCCTCAGCGACAATCAATTCCGCCTCTCGTTCTGCATTGTGTTTGCTTTCATCCACGGTCTTTTGCATGGTGAGCACAGAATCCTGGAGCGTCTTTTCGATTTGGCGATAAAAACCAACGCGTTCCTCGGCGATTTTCAGGCGCTCCGTCAATTCTGTACGTTGACGGCTTTGCTTCTCCATTTCTGCCGCTGCCTGGTTCAGGAATGCGTGCACTTCCTCGGGATCGTATCCTCCGAAGGATTTCTTACGGAAGGTCTGATTACGAAGGTCGAGAGGCGTCAGTTCCATGGATACTCCGGGTTAAAAAATCCAGGCCAGAAAGGAGCCCGTAACAAGAATTGCGACAGCCACCAGGATCGGCGACCAGTCAAATCCGGGCTTTGTTCCCGTAAATCTGTTTCGCACCCGCTCCAGCAAAGGGTCCATCCAGGAGGCAAAAGGGCGAAGAACCCGCTCCAACAATGGACTGCGCACCAACTGTCCCACAGCCTTCACGATGAACAGCAGCGCCAATAGACGGGTGAAAAGCAGAATGAACTGGGCAATCAAGTCTGTCAGCATCACGGAAAATATAGCCATTCGCCCTGTTTGGACCCATGGGCATTCTGGGATGACTGAATTGAAACGCCCCCTTGCAGTACGGCGTTTTTAGGATTTCCAGGCGATCTGTAGGCCTTTTTTCCCGCGTTCCTGAAGGCGCTTGGGAATTTCAATCACTGGATTTTCCACCAGCGATAGGACCTGTAGGGTGCTGATGCCAGCCAAGGAATCAGGGACCGTGGTGATATCGTTTTCATCCAGGACCAGTTCTCGCAATTTTTTGAAGTTGCCAAACTCGGTAGGGATCGCGGTAATGTGATTCCCCGAAAGCACCAATTCTTCCAGGTTGGGTAACTTCGCAAGGCTTGCAGGAATGCTTTGTAATTCGTTGTTGTCCAGTAGGAGTTCTTGCAAGGCCTTCATTCCGCTAAAAGAGGCGGGAATGCTCTGCAACAGGTTGTCATGCAGAGATAGTTTGATGAGTTTGGATAAATTTCCCAGACTTTCTGGGACGTCGAGCATGTCATTGCCGGCAATGTTCAGCTTCTCCAAATGAGTCAGGTCCCCTAAAGATTCGGGAACCTCCGTCAGGCTATTGTACCCCAGATAAAGCTTTTCCAATCCCAACAAATCACCAAGGCAATCCGGCACCACCATCAGGTCGTTTTCGCTCACCGAAAGTCGCTTTAGCTTCTTCAACCTACCAATTTCGTCTGGAATTTCTACCAAAAGGTTGCCATCCAGAACGAGGTCCTCCAACCAGACCAAATCAAAAAGTTCCGGTGGCAACAGGCGAATCCCCTGGTTGGATAGGTTTAGGGAGGTGTCCTTGTTTTTGTGGGCTTCGGCCACGCGTTCTTGCAGTGTGATCATATTTTCCTCGTGCCTCGTCTCTGCTTTCAACCTAGCGGCCACAGTTGTACACAACATGTATTTATGCCAGGAACAGCAAAAGCTGAATTGGCATATCAGGAGAGCCAGAACCGTCCCTAGATCTTGTGATGACAAGGCTTCTGGTCCAACCGACGCGCACTTGGAAGGTGCGAAGAGTAGAGGCCGAAAGCCTTAAGGCACAAGAAATCATTGGCGAAGCGGCTTGGTCAACTGCGGCCGTTAAGTTCAATACTAGAAAAACTCCCCCACGCCGCAAATTGGACTCATTGGTCGCATTTGATATGCCTTTAGGACACCTCTAAAAATCAACTTTAAGGCCATTTCGAGCGAGATTG
>DATIQS010000363.1:0-1610 GCA_035470605.1 Fibrobacteraceae bacterium | reverse complement strand
AGCTGCAGTTAGTTTATCTGGAAAACTACCGAGTTTCTTTCGCCGAACGCATCATCCCAGCTGCGGATCTTTCCGAACAAATTTCAACAGCAGGCACAGAAGCTTCTGGTACTGGAAATATGAAATTCGCCCTCAACGGAGCGCTGACCATTGGGACTCTGGATGGAGCCAATGTGGAAATGCTCGAAGAGGTGGGTGAGGACAACATGTTTATCTTTGGTCTGACTGTGGACCAAGTGCTTGCATTGCAAGAGAAAGGGTATCAGTCCTCCGCCTATTATCAGTCCGACGCCGATTTAAAACGGGTCATCGATTTGATTTCCTCAGGTTTCTTTAGCCCGGAACAACCCGACATGTTCAAGCCCATTGTGGATAATTTGCTGGGACGTGATTCGTATTTGTTGCTCGCTGACTTCCGTAGCTTTGTGGAATGTCAGGAACGCGTTGCGAAGGCGTACACCAACCAGAAGGCTTGGGCGAAGATGGCTATTCTCAACACGGCTCGTATGGGCAAATTCAGCTCCGACCGCACAATCATGGAATATAATCAGGACATCTGGAAGGCTCCTCGCGTTCCGGTTGTGCTGGACTAAGCAGGCAGGCATCATGTGATCAATCCTCTCGACCGAATCCTACTCACTGGAAACTATTCAGATAGTCCCTTTGCCATTGACATGGCTCAATATCTGGGAATTCGGGAAGACATCTCCGATTTAGTGTCTCTGAAAAGTTATGCGAACTCGGAATTTTGTCCCCGTTACATCTCCGATCCAGATGAATTGCAAAATATTGGTTCAAGGTTGAGGGGGCGAACCGTTATTATTTGTTCCGCATCCACTCAGGGAAAAGAGCGCAATGATCTCGCCATGCGCAATTTTATTTTGGCTCGAGCGGCTAAAGAAAATGGTGCAGAACGGGTGGCTCTTATTGAACCCGATCTTTTTTATTCCGCCCAGGATCGTGGATGCTTCCGCTATGGTGAATTGGAGAAGGATCGATCCATTACGGATCTAAAAAAATTTGATGGTCAGGCTTTTTCTGCTCTGCTGTATGCTCAATTGCTTCGTGAGGCGGGCGTGGATAACGTCATCACGGTGCATAACCATTCAGTGAAAGTGCAAAATCTTTTCCGGGATATTTTCGAGGGTGGTTTTCACAATTTAATTCCAGCTGACATTTATTCGCATTATATCCGAACATCGGATTTTGTGCAGACGGGCAAGGACGGAGATAACCTAGTACTCGTTGCGCCGGACAAGGGGGCCACACCGTTTGTCAATCAGGTTTGGCAGGCATTGGCTTTCCCGAACTGTAAACGAGTGGTGATGGATAAGGTGCGCTCTGGGGAGCGCGAAGTTAAAATGACCCTGAGTCCATTATCCGAAGTGGACATGCCCTATCTGAAGGGACGGGATGTAATCATTTTGGACGATATGGTACGCACGGGTTCCACCATAGTGCAATGTTGCGAACATCTCAAAAAGGGAAGTCCCAATCGCGTCTGTTTTGGTGTCACGCATTTCTATACGTCACCAGAAGCCCGCGAGAAGCTGAACAGTCCCTTTATCGATGAGATCATGACCAGCAATTCGCTTCCAGATATTATGAAT
>DATIQS010000362.1:0-1788 GCA_035470605.1 Fibrobacteraceae bacterium | reverse complement strand
CGGAATGAGCCAAACGGGAATTTTTAGAGGTGCCCTTAATACAGTGCTATAAATTTGTGGAACCAAGGCTCTTGGAGGGCACGTGAATCAAGCGTAAGGAAGAGCCTTATTTGTAACTTAGTCTCTTGACAAAACTATGGTATTCAGTTGACCGGGCCGACTCGCCCACGATACGTCCAAATGATCTGGCGATGTCGCTAACGCGACCAAGGCCAGAACTCGGATATCTGCCTATAATCGAGCAAGCTCGGACGACTGGTCAAAGGCTTCTGGCCTCCACATCCTCGCACCTTCCTCTGCTCCAGGCGAACGAAACACCGGCGATCGTTCGCTTTATGCCCCCACCGCGATGCCGTCAGTCGGACCCACAATATCTCCGTTTTGATATGCCAATTTAGCTTTAGCTGCTACTGGCACAGATCCTCTCCTGAGGACGGGCTTTGCAGGATTACGGAGACAGCTCAAGGTCAAATCGTGTTACGAACGCAGGGTGTGCAATCGTTGCCAGAATGGGCCAAATGGAGATTTTTAGAGGTGTTCTTTAGATGAACAACAGGGTGTTGAGACGGGAACGAAATTCCCAAGTAAGTTCGTGTTTGGGTCCCAATACACCGAAAAGAGTTAACATCGCCTTTCGGGCCGCTCCGTCTCGCCAGTTCGTCCGGGTTTCCGCGATTTGTAGAAAAGCCTCTAACGCTTCCCGATGTTGGCCTTGCAAAGCCAAAGCACAGGCTTGTTGATATTCGATTTCAGTGGGATCGCTGAGATCCTTGCGAGCGACTTCCTGATGAAAAGCCATGAGGTCTCCTAGGGCTTTCGCTTCGCGGAAAAAATCATCCCCTTCGGAAAATCCCTGCAAAATGGCTTTCACCCCTGTTTCATCTCCCGTCCCCAAGAGAGCCTTGGCCTGATAATATTGGGCTTTGCGATTTCCTGGCTGACTGGCAAGAATTGGGGCGAGGGCGTCTAGCGCCTGTTGCGATTGTCCTTGATTTAGAAGTGTTTCAATTTCCTGCAGAGCGAGTTCTTCTGGAGACAGGAAAAAGCGCGCAAGGCGTTTACGCAATTGGGATTCTGCTAAAGCCCCTTGCATCGCGTCGACCATTTTGCCTTGAAAGAACACCCGTACATCTGGAATGGAACTCAGTCGGAAATACGAAGCCAGCTCCTGATTCTTTTCGGTGTCCACTTTGGCTAAGACGAAATCCATTTCCTGAGACAATTTTTCTAGTACAGGCCCCAACTGCTTGCAAGGCCCGCACCATTCCGCCCAGAAATCAACGACCACGGCTCGTTCTCCAGAACCGCGGATTACCACATCTTCAAAGTTCTCTACTGTTACTTCTACCATGGAACCCATAGTCACCTCGGTATTTTTTTGGCAAAATGTAGTTTAGCATTATGAATGATTTATACCCAACACTAGAAGAACACCAACGTCAGAAAGTGGATGCGATGTTGAGCGTCCTTTTTCGGCATCATCGCCGACTAACGCATCCTTTTATTATGAAACTCTTCCTTTTGAAGCGTGAGGAGTATGCTCGCCAGATTCAGGAGGGCTCCTTGTGAGCACGACGTTGCATTATTTGTTGGAACACCCAAAACTCGAAAAACGCGTCAAAGAACTTGGTGGGATTCTGGAAGTCCCGGCGTTACCAGATCTTTATCTAAAGATTCGTGACGTCATGAACAGCCCCAGTGGCAATTCTCAGAAGGCCTCTCAGTTGATTTCCAAAGATCCCTCTTTGGTAATGAAGGTTCTCAAAACGGTCAATTCTCCCGCTTATG
>DATIQS010000361.1:0-11420 GCA_035470605.1 Fibrobacteraceae bacterium | reverse complement strand
TCGAGACCATAGGCCAAAGCTGCGGCAGTAGGCTCGTTCACAATACGCAGAACCTCAAGGCCGGCAATTTTTCCGGCATCCTTGGTGGCTTGGCGTTGGGAGTCGTTGAAGTAAGCTGGAACTGTGATGACGGCTTGCGTAACTTCTTGTCCTAAATAGTCTTCCGCGATTTTCTTCATAGCCATTAGAACTTGAGCGGAGATCTCAGGAGGAGCAAATTCTTTGTCGTCGACCTTCACGCGCACCAGTTCATCTCCAGAACCGACTAAGTGGTAAGGGAGGTTCTTTTCCGCAGTCGAGCATTCTTTATGGCGACGTCCCATGAAGCGCTTGATCGAGTAGATCGTTTTTTCCGGGTTCGTGATGGCCTGGCGTTTTGCGACGTGACCCACTAAGCGTTCCCCGTTTTTTCCAAAGGCGACAATAGAGGGGGTCGTGCGGAAGCCTTCCGCATTCGCGATGACCACGGGCTTTCCGCCTTCCATCACCGCGACACAAGAGTTGGTTGTTCCTAAATCGATTCCGATAATCTTTGACATGGGGTTACTCCTATTGTTTTAATAATCTCTTTAAAGTCGGCTGGTTAGAGAGGGTAAAGGGTAGAGGTCTAGATTTAGATTCAGGCTTAAAGAAATCATGCCATCTTTAACGTTTTCCCTTTAACCTTTGCCCTGTGCCTGAGTTTACATTCCTTTTCCTCTACTTTCCTGCGCTTACAATCACCTTTGCTGTTTTTAAAATTTTGTTTTTCAGCTTATAGCCCTTTTGGAAGACAGTCACCACATGGTTTTCTGTAACGGTTTCGGAGGGCTGTTTTAAGAAGGCCTCTTGGCAGGTCGGGTCGAATTCCTGCCCAACGGGGTCAATAGACTCCAATCCTGAGTCGGTGAGGACTTTGAGGAACTGGTCATGGATCAGTTGCATCCCTTTTTCAAAGCTATCCGCGTTGGTTTTGTTTTCCGAAGAGAAGGCTCGGTCAAAGTTGTCCAAAACCTCGGAAAGGAGGGTCAATAACTTCGCATTGGCTGTTTCAATGATTTCAATTTGTTCCCTTGCAGTACGCCGACGGTAGTTGTCGAATTCTGCGTGGAGTCGTAAGTGCTTGTCCTGTAAGTCCTTTTCACGAGTTTCCGATTGGGCTAGAGCGCTACGAAGTTCCTCAATTACTTGGGTGGATGCATCTTCCTCTGGAGTTTCCTGAGGAGGGTCGGTGGTGGCTACCGGTTCTGTGGGGGACAGGGGGGGGGTTGACTCGGTTTGAGGTGTTGCGTTTTGTTCCAAATCGCTCATGAGATTCCTTTCTATTCAGCTTTGCAACACATCTGCAAATGTTGTGCCAAGGGAACAAACCTAAAAATTATTGAAATAAAGGCGATTTTTTAATAAAAGTGAAGTGACTGTTTCAATTTGAATCAGTATCTCTATGATACCTTAGTCATTGTTGTGCCATCAACAATCTCTTGACGTACGATCGGGGAGTGGTTGTCTGGCGGACAATGATGGCTCGGCCTGTTTTGCCTCGCAGAGGCTGAGCGAAGATACATCGTGCAGAGAGTCCGTCACGACGTCTGTATAGCGAAACTCGTGCCAACCACCTACAACTCGAAAGGACCCTGTGCTAAGGCTTTTTGCCTCCGGTCGTTTGTTCCTCTTTTGGCATCAAGGCCTTAGCAAACTCATCCCTCCTGATATGCCAGTTCAGCTTTAGGGCACCTCTAAAAATTCTTTTTCTATGAAATCGGCTGTGACACATCGCAATAGTTTGTCGCTCAAAGTGGCGAATAACACCATTATTGGCCACTTTTCGTTCCTGCTCTTGCTTGGTCTCGCTCGATTTTATGCCGAAAACCAATTTTTAGAGGTGCCCTTTAGCTGTTATGGGCACTATGCACTGTGTGTACAACTGAATACCTAATGTATGGACTTAACCGATTCCTGGAACACTTTGGCCTCCTTTTTAGGAAACGAACCCATCCCGAAATTAGTTGAAACTTGAAAAGGGTAGCCCCCAGCTTGTAAATTCGAGTTATCGAAAAGCAAAGCCCCCTAGGGCAATCAGAAGTCCACCTAGCCCAGATCATTGAGGACGGGAAAACGGTTCTGGATCAGTTCCAGAAGGACATCGGGCAGAAGCTGGTGGGAATGCCTCCTGCTGATGGAGTGGGAAACGTTCGGAGGCTCGGCATATCACTCCAAACCCGGATACAAAAAGTAGTCGAGCCAGCAGGGGGCGGTCTACATCGGCAAAGGGAAAGTGAAGGTCAACGAGCCCCGTGTACACAACAGCGATGGCGAAGTCTTATCTACCGTTTACGGAAAGTTGAAAAGCCCAGATATCTTCTCGGACAAGCTTCTGGGGGCCTGCATGTCTGAACTTTCAGGACGTCGGTACGGCGAGGTAATCGACACAGTGAGTGAATGCACCTATTTGCGAACATCCACCTGATATATGAATCCGCCCTTTTGGGCTTTGACGAGGTAGACGCTTGGCTGGGGTGCCAGATTGGCGACCTTCTTACGCATATCTTCGAAGGAAGAGAACTGTATGGTTCCCACCACCTGTCCCATGACCGTATAGACATCGTAGGCGCCTGCCGTGAACGTTTCTAGCATAGGCTGGACGCTGACCGTGGATGTGTCCACGAAGGAGATCCAGTCGATGTTGACGTAGGAGCCATCCACCACGAGGCGCAGGACATGTTCCCCTTTTGTGATGGTTGGGGTGATTCCGTTGAGCGTGGTGTAGGTGGTCCAGCTGCCTGTGTTTGTCACGCTGACCGTTCCCGTCAGATTGGTGGTGCCGTCCTGCAACATGTGGAAGGAGGAGCTGTCGGAGCCAGAGGCAACCTTGGCTTCCCATTTGAACGCGCCCGTTTTGGCGACATTCACGGTGTATTCTAGCCACTCTCCAGCAATGGTCCAGCCTACCACGTAGCCTTCGTCTATGGAATCGATGTCCACGCCATCGGTGCGGTATACACCGCCGCTGTTGGTGGCGTCCGTGTCATGATAACCCACGCCTTCTCCGCCTAGATTGTAATTCTCCGCTTGGAGGGTGCCCGGGACGGCGTTGGAGCTGTATGGGGTGGCTGAAGCCGAGGATGAGGGCTCTGTAGACGAGGAGGAAGTGGTGGTGGTGGAACTTCCCGACGCGGAAGTGAAGCGCCACCACCTCAAGCCAGCTGTAGAGTCTGCAGTGCCAATAAACACCAAGTACACGTAGTTCACCACACCAGTCAATCCAGAGACTGTACATTCTGTGGAGGCATAGGTTTTCCAGGCCCCGGTATTGGTCAATGTGCAGGTCCCCGAAAGGGTTCCCGTTGCGGAATCGGTCCGGATTTCCACTTTGTTGTTGTCGTTCAGGCTTGATGCGTTGACGGTGAATTTCGAGGCGCCCGCCGTGCCGAAATCGACGTTGGTCAGCCGCTCCCAGGATGTGCCTGTCTTGGGCTTGGGCGTCAAAATGCTATAGGGCGCTGACTTGTACACCGTATCCGTACGGCTACGAATGTTCTGTTGCTTGGAGCCTGTTGTGGCCGGCACGGAGTCGTAGGGATTGAAATTGGCGATCTGGGTGGGGCCGGTGGAGGTGTAGGTTATGGATTTGAAGGTGCCGTCAGTGTCGTAGTACAGCTGGTCTAGGCTGATATTTCTGTGGACTGCCGTAAGAGAATCGCCGTTGGCAATGGCTACCCGCCGGTCGTGATAAGCGGCATACCAGTTGCCATTGAATTCTACAAGGCCTTGGTGATGGTTGCCATTCGAATTGATGTTAGATCCGTTGATCGTCGGATTCGCCATAAAAATTCCCACATAACTGTAGCCGGAGGTCGGGCTGGTGCTTGTGGAATAGGCGATGGCCTGGCCGTTGCTGGGATTGTTGCAGAAGCTGAGGTAGTATTTGTTGTTGTACTTGGTGATATACGGAGCTTCGAAGGAGTTCGTGGTTCCGGTTATCCGGATGGCGGATATGCTGGCGACGCTAGTCATGTTACTGTTCAGCTTCACCATGCGGAAATTGTAGCCATACAAAATTCCTGTGGTCGTATTTTGACCACCGCCATAAATCAAATAGCCTTGGCCGTCATCGTCCACAAAGACACCCGGGTCAAAGCACCAGGGGGTGCTGTCACACAGGCCGCTTGAGGTGATGATCGCTTTGCCGTTCGGATCCGTGTAGGGCCCCACTGGGCTGGTGGCGTAGGCCACGCCAATGCCGCCGGTTCCATTCGGGTAATAGATGAACATCTTGTTGTTGGTCCAGGTGGCAGCGGGAGCCCAAGCCGATGAAGCCCAGGAGACGTCCCTGGGAACGCGGAATATCTCGCCGTGGTCGGTCCAGTTCACCATATCCTTGGTGGAAACGGCGTAATAAGCCCTGATGACGTAGTTGGAACTGCCCGTGCTTTCATCATCAAGATCTGTGATGATATAGAGCTCATCACCCACCACGAGCGCGGTTGGGTCTGCCAAGTAGTGATAGTTGAGGATCGGGTTGTCGGCGAAACAAATCAAGGCGAGACTTACCACCATCAACCAACTCAAAAACAGATTTTTCCGCATATTATTCCCACCTAGAATTTAGAGCCCCTCTAATAATTACATAAAAATCAGCCTTTTCGACCCCTCCGATTATCTTGAAACCCTCGCCAAGCACAAGGATCCGCTGGAAAACTTGACAAGCTGATCGACTGGGATGTGTTCCGTCCGATCCTGAACCGGAGGATGCGCAAGGAACACAAGGCCAACGCGTTATGATGCTGAAGGAGCCTCTACCGACTCTCTGACGCACAGATAGAGTTCCAGCTCCTCGACCGCTATACCTTCAAGCGCTTCCTTGGAATCACCTCAGAATCTGACATTCCAGATGAAAAGACGATCTGGCTCTTCAATGAGCGCTTGGGATACGATGGGATTAAAAGGATATTCCAAAAATTTTCAAATGAAATGGACCAGCGAGGATTTTCGGCTAAGAAAGACTCCATCATCGTGGGCGCCTCGTTCGTTGATGCGCCCAGGCAGCGGAACAGCCATGACGAGAACGAGGCAATCAAAAATGGTGATGTCCCTGAAGGCTGGAGCGAAGTCAAGTGTAGGCAGAAGGACATCGATGCCGCTGGACAAAGAAGAACAGCGAGACCCTCTTTGGCGACAAGAACCCTGTATGCGTTGACGCCAAGAGAAGAATCATACGGATCTATTCGGTCACTCCAGAGAATGTACATGACAGTCAGGCATTTCCAGACATGGTGGGGACATTTAAGGAGAATGCCAACAAGTCGGTCTATGCGGATAGCGCTTACCGTTCCCAGGAACATGAGGAACTTTTAGCGAAGGAGAAGTTGACGCGCCAAATTCATGAGAAAGGAAACAGGTCTGGAGCGATCACGGAAAGCCAGATCAGGCGCAACACCAGGAAGTCATTTATCCATGTAATCGTTGAACATGCGTTCGGTCGGATGAAGCCGCTCAAGTCCGATACAATCAGGCGTATTGGTATAGCAAGGCAACAATGAGGACCGGCTTGGCAAACCTTGTATTACAAACATGGGCCGTGTCGTTTCATTGGGAGGACTGCGCCCAAAGGCGGCGTAAAAGCCGTAGGAAGCCCCCGGTGGGGCTATAATCCACCGCAATGAGTTAGGGATATCCCTATCAAATCATGTAATCGAGCAAAGGGGTTGATTTTTCAGGCGTTCGGGTGAATTATTAGAGGTGCCCTAGAGATAAAAAGAGAATCTGTATATGGTGCCCATAGAAGAATCGTCTGTTGGATAAATTGTTGAAAATGTTTTTAGACAAAATTTTATTGCTTGTGCTTATATTTTGAAAAAATGATGATGAGGATTCCTTGAACAAACTCGTTCTGCCTTTGATTCCCCTTTTGATTTTCTCCTGTGGCTCTAACAAGGACGATGCCTTGGTTATTCCGACGGACATGCCGGAAATTTGCCGCGGGATTGATTTTGTTACGCAACCCGATATGCGAGAGGTCTGTGGAGTCCGTCCTGCTCGTTACCAATCCTACAAGAATATCCCTGCGCAGCGTTATTTGATTCAGCCCAAAAACGCGATTATCGTGAAAAAGGATAAAGAGGTGGAGTTGCGTCTTCCGAATACGGATCCAATTGCCCTTCCTTCGGAGTTGGCATCCAGTTTGGAATTCACTCAGGACAAACGCCTGGAATACGTGAAGAATTCCATGGTTTATAAGGAAATTTTTCCACCGGGCCAGCAACGGATCAAGATGTTTCGCCTGGGGATTCCTTCGGATAAGGAGCCCGGTAAGGTGCATGACCTTTGTTTTACGGTTCCTGAACTCAATATTGATTCACGGAGACACGTCTATCATGGCAATACCATTGATCCTTTGGACTGCCAGGAGTTTGATGCGGTTATCGCCAAATTCGATAAAAAGTAGTTTTCCTCTAGATTGTGCGGCGGTGAGGGTTATTCCTCTGTGGGGTTCTCTTGTGAAATCCAGCCCCAATCGTGTCCTTCGGCAGGAACTAGAATCCGCAAGTGTTGGAGCAGGGGAGCCCAGCGTTCCAGGTGTTCTTTGATGGATTCTCCCAGCGTCTCTTCGTCATCCTGGTCCAGATTGTACGCCATCCAAGATCCGTCGGGAAATACCGTGAGATAGCAATCCCAGTCTACGCGTTGCGACTCGGGAAAGCTTTCCAACATCACGAGGGGACGAGGCAGAAATACGGGGGCTGTATGACCATTTCCATAAAGGAAATGATTCCGAGTCACCAGGAAGTTCTCTAGAGCCATGAAACTGCTTTCTGGATTGAATTTCTCCCGGAGCAGGCGTACGTTTTCCAGATCATCCCGATAGGGGTCGGTGTATTCACCGGGCAAAACCAATTGGTAGTAGTCGAACCGGTTGGCATCTGTTCCAAGGCGGTCGGACCATTCTTGAGGCGGTGGCGGTTGGTCCACCAAAAAACGCTCAAAGCTCTCCAGGAGCTCTTTGAGAAGTGGTGTCCAGGAGGCGTCTTCTTTTTTTGCTTGGGACAGCATTTCGGCAAAAAGGTCCATGCGCGCTTCTGGGGAGGGAAAGGGAATTTCTTCGGGGGGGAGATCAGAAAAGGATAGGGACATGATGGACTCTGGTTAACTGGTACGTAGTGAAATGCGGAAACAGGTGCCCACCCCTTCTTCGCTTTGGACGTTGATTTCACCTTCGTGCAGATCGATGATTTTGCGGACGATGGCGAGCCCCAGGCCTGTGCCTTGTTCTTTGGTGGTGAAAAACGGGGTGAAAATGTTGGGTAAATCGGCTGCGGGGATGCCTTTGCCGGTATCCCGGATTTCGAGGTGAACGCGTTTTTCTCGGATGTATATGGAAACGGTGATGGAGCCCTCTTCTTGGATGGCTTGGATGGCGTTGAAAAGCAGATTGAGTGCCACCTGTTGGAAGCGTTCAGGGTCAATTTCCACCTGGATTGGGGTGGTTGGGAAATTGCGCACAATTCGTACGGATCGCGCCTCTTTTTCGATTTCAATTTCCGCATGGGCGAGCACAGAATCCATCCATTCGACCAGATCCACGCTGGCCTTTTGCAGGTTGGTTCGGCGTGTGTAGACGAGCAGGTTGGAAACGATTTTGTTCAGACTGGAGACGCCTTGGATGATTTTGTCTACCAGTTTGTGGCGTGGGTCCTCTGCGGGGATGCCTCGAGCCAGGAGTCCCGCATAACCGCCAATGCCCCCCAATGGGTTGCGGATTTCGTGGGCTACGGTGGCGGCCATTTCTCCCAGGGCGCGCAGAACCCGATCCTGCTGCATTTCCGCCTGCATCCGTTTGAGTTCGGAGAGATCGGTGAAGGTTTCCATGGCCCCTAGCAGCCGGCCTTCGGAGTCGATTACCCGGCTTCCGGTTACCGTTACCGGCACGTCGCGTCCGGGTAGATGCAAGGTGCGCTCGGATTGATGAGGCTCACTCCCTTGTTCGAGCACCTCAAGCAGGCTACGTCCCACACCGGAGGCATCAGAAAAAACTTCCGTTAGGGGGCGGCCCAGGCATTCGTTTTCCGTGATATGCAACAGATTCTCAGCAGAACGGTTGCAGACGGTGATGCAAAGTTTGGGGTCGACCATGACCACGCCGGGACTCATGGACTCGAGCAAGGCACTTAACTGGCGTTGCTGATGCTCCAGTCTGCGGTTGGTATCGTTCAATTCCTGGTTGACCCTCTGGAATTGTACCCCCAGATCTTGGTAGGCACTTTCCAGACGTCCAACGGTGCTGTTGAACCATTCCAGGACCGAAGCGAATTCGGCGGGGAGATTGGGAGGGGTGGAGGCCGTCACGGTTATCTCAGAGCCCGGAAGGCATTGAGGGTGTTTTGGGAATTTTCTTGACGGTTTTCGGCTGGATTAGCCCATTTCCCGAATCGGCTTAGCATGATTTCGTCGCGTTCTCGTTGCTTTTTGGCCAGTTGTTCCAGTTGTTGCAAAAGTGCAGTAACGGAGGAGGGCAGGACCGAGTGCTGTGCCTTCCATTCCGCGAGAAGAGGTTGGAATTTTTGATTCAAGGCGCTGATTTCATCCAGCAAGGTGTTTTTGGCATTGAGTAATTCCAGAATGCCTGCGATGTCCTGGCCTTGATCTAATCGATCCTCCAGTTTCTGCTGGGTCGCATCGACCTTTTGGAAGAGCGCGAGGCGGTTCTCCAAGTGCTGTTCCAAAAGGGCCTGCAAGGAGATTTCAGACACTCTATTCCCCTTTTTTTAGCAATTGACTATTCTGGCCTCGCCAGATGACATCTTCGCGGTTCCAGCGCCCTTGTTCGGCCCAGTAGGAGGATGGAAATTTTTGTAACAAGCTGTCATAGGCGGCGACCGCCTCATTCCATTGCTTTTTTTGTCGGTGGGTATTGGCAATTTGATAAAACCCCCATGGGGAATCCAGGGAATCAGGATATGTGGTGACGGCTTTGTGGTAGTAGTCGGCTGCTTGATTCCAGGCTTTATCATGATACGCCATATCCCCCAAGGCGTACAGGGCCTTACGGCATTGGTCTGTGGTATAGGAGGAACAACTTTCCAGCAGGTCGTGAAACACCTTCTCTGCATTGGCGTTCATTCCTTGGCGGGCCCAGACTTGCCCAAGCCGCAGACGCATATCGGCGCGTTTGAGAGGGTCTTTTTCCGTAGTGATGGCCTTTTCTAGCAGGGCCGGAACATCTTTTTCCGTTTTTTGCATCTCGGCAATCTGCGATTCTAGCAGGGATTTTTGCGCCACGGTAGGACCAAGTGCAAGATCGGATTTGACTGAATCGAGCACAGAGCGCGCGGCTCTCAATTCATCTACGTCCTTTAAGGCTTTCGATAAGAACGTGCGTAAGGCGCTTCGATAGGGCTCTGGAGCATCTTCACGAAGCAGTGTCGAAACGAGCACGCGCAAATTCTCCGGCAACCCCAGATAGTCATAGAGGGCGGACAGATTGTATCCGGCAGCCAAGGCGTTTGGTGTGCCAGGATAGTCTAGGCGCAGTTGCTTTAAGGATTCGATGGTTTTGCTGTAGTCCTTGACTTTCGCAGATTGTAGGGCCTTTTCTAAGGCTGCAGCTCCTGGGCCTTCCTCTTCGCCAATGGTGAAAAAAATGCCAATTTCAAGGGAAATGATTTTTTCAGGGAGGGGTTTGGGGGGCGGAGTTGATACGCTATCTGTCTCAGAGGAGGAAGAAGGAATTACATGCGAGGACTGGGGGGAAGTGCTCACATCGGGCAGCGCTGCTAGACGGCCTTCAACTTCTTTGCGCCCTTCTGGACTGGGGTTCTGCCCTAGATAAGCCTGATATTCATGACGAGCTTTCGCGGCATTTTGACGAATTTCGTAGATGCGGCCTAGATAATAATGCGCATTAAAACCTTTGTCTGGATAGGGGAGTGATTTCAGCAGATTGTACTCCGCCTTATCGTATTGCTTTAGGTTGAAGCGGCAAACTCCTGCGTAATAGAAAGCGCCCGGGTTCCCTGGTTCGCTGGAGAGGACTTTGCGCCAGTATTCCAGAGATGGATGCCATTTCCCGGCCTGGTAGTTGGCCAGCCCTTGAATAAATTCGGGGGAGTCGTAGTGCCAGCGAGATGTTGATGCCTGTGTCCCGGTTTGCACCTTTGAAGTGGAGATGGGGGCATTATGAAGGAGCGATTCAATATGGCTGGTTGCCTTGCTTTTGGCTTCTGCGGATTCATTGTCCGCTACCTTTCGCCAGGCTATGATGGCTTTTTCCCGTTGTCCTAGATTTTCATATGCTTCTGCGATGGCTTCCTGTGCGCCAGCGAGATGCGGGTCGTGTTTCAGGCCTAGTCCGTAATTCTGAATGGCGGCATTCCATTTCCCTTGTAGAGAGCGAACTTGTCCCGCTTCGTAGTAAGCCTGGGCATTTTTAGGGTTGTCCAAAAGGATGGCGCGATATTCTTGCAATGCTTCTTCCAATTTCCCCTGCTGGACCAAGTCCTGGGCCTTTTGGAAACGAAGAGTTGCGATTTCCGCAGCTGGGCAAATCGTAAATAGGAAGATCAGGAGGAGCGAGAGGAGTCTTATGGTCATTTCTTTGCCTGGATCGTCAGGATTGTCCGAATTCACCCGCATCCATGCGTTTCTGGATATCCTGAATCTGTGCTTGGATGTCAGGGTCCCCGGGTTCGCGGGCATCTAAATCCTGGAGGACCTGGAGGGCGTCCTGTGGGTGTCCTTGAGAGAGATATAGGTCAGCCAAGGTTTGGGTGGACGCTGGTGAAGGTTGCTGCTTGGGGGGATCCATTAAATCGGAGAGGTCCTCATCCAATTCTGCGCCGAAGAGGTCATTCAGCGCGTTGGACACGTCTCCACCCAGATTTTCGTCTTTTTCGGTTTCTTCATTTTTTCCCTCTTCTTCGGAAGCCCGGATAGTGGGGGCCTCCAAAATCGAGGCCTGCGTGTCCTCTGGAGAAATTTGTCCAGAACTGGTGATATGGCCTTCGATAGGGGCTTCATCTTCACCAAGCAGAGAGTCGATGGCTTCGGCAACATCGTTTTTTTCAGCGGATAGCTCTTCAGATTCTTGCGGTACTACAGGGGTATCTTCGAAAAGAGCTGACGAGATGTCTTCCAGAGGGATCGGGGCCTCATGGGGGGAAGGCGGTTCTGCTACTGTTGGAGGAACCTCTGTGCCTAGAATTTCTTCCATGGAAGAAGCGGCCACCCCAGGTTGATCCTCTTCGGAATTGGAGAGGTCGTCGACTGGGGCGTTGTCTGGAGTGGAAACTTCAGGCTCTGCAAGATTTTCTGGAGTGATTTCTTCTTGCGGCGCATCTGCGGGGATGTCTTCTTTGGATTCAGGAGCGGGGGTGGGGGGCTGGGTGCTGGATGTCTCTATGGGGAGTTCATCCTCTTCTCCGAAGAGTTCATCCAAGGCGTTCGCC
>DATIQS010000360.1:0-5286 GCA_035470605.1 Fibrobacteraceae bacterium | reverse complement strand
CTGCAGGGCCGTAAACCGTCAGTTTGGGATCGCCGACCGCGATGGTTTTCACGTCGGGGCTTTTGAGAATCGCCACGCCTTTTGAAAGATCATAATCCTTCATGGTCCACAGGACTACTTTGCCGCGAGCATATTCCTTTGTCGGGCCTTGTGCAAAGTTCTTCGCCACTAGACTATCAGCGAAGCCCATGTCTGCGGAAACAAAAAGATCAAAAGGAGCTCCATTCAAAATTTGTGCGCTAAGTTTGCCGGAACTCGCAAAGATGGGTTTGACCACTTTGCCTGTTTTTTTCTGATAGATCTCTACGATTTCACTCATGGCGAAGCGCATGTTGGCGGCGCAGGCCACGTTGATTTCCGCTGATGCAACGGAAACGAGCAGCAGCAGAAGCAGGAATATGGCCAGGCGGGAGGCGTTGGGGTGAATGGTCTCGCCAGAGAACCCCGGGATGGGGGTCGGCGGCGATATCCTCACCTGTTTTGTTTTTCTTTGTGTGTTTTTTGACATTGTTTCTCCTTACAGCGAGAAGAGAATCTCGCCGACGATTGTGGTGTTCTTGAAATTTTGTATGCCGTTGGAGAGACCACTGGTGTATTGCGATTTGGCCTCCCCATCAGGCCGTACATAGTGCACGGCGATTCGCATCCCCTTGACTGCGGGATAATAGTTTAGGCCTATATCTAGCTGCGTTTCCTCTCCACCTGGATTTTGCAGAGATTTGTCTGACCCCTTGAAACGAGAGTAAGTGAAGGATGGTTCGAGAAAACCTAATGAGTCTCCAAGTTTGTACGCGTAGGCTGTGCGGACATGCCAGACTTGGTCGGTGTAAGAAACCTTACTGGAGTCTGGGTGAGGTTTCCCTTCTCGATGCAGCCAGGCAATTTCGCCATTTAGGGCCAAGCCTTTCCAGTTTCCCAGTAAATCGTAACCCAGCATACTATTTTCGTTGAAACCTCCCGCGTAGGTTATTTTCGTCGTTGTGACGCCGTTGCTGGTTTTCGTGGTGGTGTCCCAGAGTTGATCCGTATATCCTTGGTAGCTCCCGTAAACTCCGATGGTCAAGCCTGTTCGTTTGCCAAAGGCTTGTACAGAGGATTTCATTGCCTGCTTGGGGTTTTCCATGTCCCCGGCGGTAATAGCAAGACGCCCTGTCCAGAGTGGACTCCAAACATGGTGTCCGCGCAAGTCTGTGCTGGTGTAGGATTTTGCTTTTTCCTGAATGGCGTCAAAGCCTCCGAGATGCCAGTTAATTCCACCTAAGCCAGGCATTGACCATTGGCCCCCAATGTCCGCTCCTGTTTCACGTCCTGCGCTGCGAGTTCCCAAATGCTGACGCACATAACCATACGTCAGGGCGTAGTCGAGTGAGGAAACAGCAGAAAACGAGCCGGTGAACTCACGTGAAGTCTGGGGACGGAAATAGCCCAGAGTAAATACAGCCAGATTTGGATCTAGCGTATAATCCATCATGGCTTCCTGAAGGATAAGACGGCTACAGTTCAAGTCTTGCCCGGAGCCGTAAGAGGTTCCGCCATAAGGGTCTTTGCCTATATTGTCATAGGCAAAGACTGTCTGAAACATGAGGGATGGCATTACTTGGCCTTTGAGCTTCAGCTGCCCTCGTCGCAGATATAAATCGGCACGGGAGTCCGTTTCCGGCACATTCTGAGGATCTGGCGTTACTGCTCCCCACCACTGCATGATGGTCCCGATTTCCAGTGAGGATTTTCCATCATTAAAGTTGAATTTTGGTCCTGCATAAAGACTTGTTGCCACTAACGCGGAAGTGAATCCGATGGTTTTGAGCGTCTGGAACATGAAAATCTCCTTATTGGGGTTCCAGTGCTCCCCATAGCACAAAACATGCCGATATGAAATTCTCGTAATATCGAAATTTTATCCTATCCGCGAATTAGAGTCCCTACAGAGAGGTAAGATTGCAAAGAAAATCTTACCTGAACGTAGGAGTTTTATTTTCGTTTTATCCAGTACGCAAAAGGAGTATGTGCGCTGGATTGACTAGGGCGATCGCCCTTTGTGGAGATACTTTTTCGATCTCACCCCAGCGGGATTGATCTACTAGGGCGGCAACGGTTCTCCCCATTGCGATAGAAAGGGTGACTTCAACGCTATCCCCATCGGCGTGAGCTGCGTTGACGGTCCCCTCCCAACAATTTATCGGGGGCGGATGCGAGATCGCGCTGATCGGTTCCAAAATGACTGAGGCGGCTTTGAATACCGCAGCAAGGCGGACGCCAGGGCCTAACCCCATTTCTCGGAGCGATGCGCGCGAGATTTGGGCGAACACCGATGCGTCTCCCAGATTGACCTCTACCTGGCATCGCACCTGGTCCCCCTCGATTTTTCCGACGCGTCCATGGAGGTGATTGCGTGCGCTTGTGCGTAGATTCAGTCGTTGCAAAAATCCGGGGAAGTCTTCTTTCTCATTTTCACCCAGGGCATCTAGTTCCGATTGCATTCGCTGATGCAGGGCCATCATGCGCTCATAGCGTTCCAGATACGCGAGTCCTAGGGACGTTAGCCGGGTGCTTCCCCGGTCGGCGCCGCCATGACGGCTTTCCAGCAAAGGGCCATCCGCGGCATTGTTCATCGCCTCGATCCAGGAACAGGCTGTTTTGTAAGAAATTCCCAATTCCCTTGAGGCATCCATCAAGGTTCCATGCCGACGGATTCCCCGTAGTAAAGCCATGCGGTCGCTGGGCAAGCGTCCACTGGCGGAAACGAGGGAAAGGTCGAGTTCAATTTGTGGCTGTACCTTCATACTGGAGGAAAAGCAAATTGTGTACCCGAAAAAAAGAACGAATCAGTCCTGGATACATCTAAGCGATCGGCGGATGTCTTGCGTCTTTTTTCTACGCAGCCTCTTTGATTAGTGCATCCAGTAGATCAATCCTAAAGAAAGAATGGACAAGCAAATCCACAGAATTCCACCCAAGAAAATGGCGGCCCGACTTTCCCGCAAGATTTTTCCCAGATGGATTTGCAACCCGATGCCCGCAAGCGCCCCGACCAGCAGAATTTGACTCATGAAATGCAATCCCGGCAGGATCCCAGGAATTTCATGCGCTAGGGGAATACGTACCACCGTGGCGATGAGGAACCCCAGTAAGGGCCAGGGGACCAAGGCTTGCCAGGCAATGCTCTGCGGCTGATTTTTCCGTTCCAGTCCCGTGTAGAGTATCGCGAGGGGGATAATCATTAGGGTGCGTGTCAGTTTGACCACCGTGGCGAGTCTCCCAGAGACATCCCCATAGCTGAAGGAGGCTGCGAGCACAGAGGAGGTATCATTGATTGCTGTTCCGGCCCACAATCCAAAGGCATGGGCATCTAGCCCCAAATGATGCCCCAATACCGGGAAGAGAATGGCAGCCGCGATGTTGTAGAGGAAGATGATGGAAATCGCCTGCACCACGGTTTCGTCCTTGGCGCGGAGAGTTCGCGAGAGAGCGACGACAGCGGACCCCCCACAAATGGAAGTGCCTGCACCGATAAGGAGAGACAGATGGCGATCCAGTCCTAAACGAGGTCCAAGCCATATAGCGAGGAGTACCGTCGAGCTGATGGTAATTAGCATCAGAATCAGAGCTGAACTTCCGGTCTTCAAAACTTGTGCGAAGTCCATGCCAAATCCCAAAAAAACAATCGCGTAAAGAAGCAGGCGATGAGCGAGAGGTTTGAGAGGGGCGTGCCATGGCTGCCCATGGGCCCAGGGTGCGATGAGCGTTCCAAGGATAATGGCCGCGACAGGGGCTCCAATCAAAGGAAAGCGATGGCCAAGAGCGAACGCAACCCCTCCGATGAGGAGGAGGGGGATTGCCGGTGTCAGAGAGAGGAATACTCGCATGGAACGACTCCTTTTTTAAATCGTTCCAAGTATACCTGCAGGCTGTATATTTGTAAAATTATATGTTTTTATTAAAACAATAGGTAAACGCCTATGACTATACGGCATCTACGCATTTTCGCACATCTATGTGGCACCCTGAATATGACTCAGAGCGCAAAGGCTCTGAATATGACCCAGCCTTCGATTAGCCAGGTGGTGCAGGAACTGGAGGAGCATTACCGGACGCGTTTGTTTGAACGGGTCTCTCACCGATTGGTTCTGAATGCTGCTGGGCGCCTCCTGCTGGGGCAGGCACAGCAAATTCTGTCCATGCTTACGGATACGGAACGGCGACTTGAGGAGGCCTCAAGCAAAAAGACTTTGCGCATCGGAGCCAGCGCCACCGTGGGGAGTTACCTGCTTCCTCGTCTGCTTGGGCGCATTCGCGCCTCAGGAGTTTCTTGGCAGACCGAGATCCTGGTGGATAACACCGCGCATATTGAGGAACGCTTACTTGCTTCGGAGTTGGACATGGCAATCGTAGAAGGTGAGACAAAAGGGCGCGCTCTGTTTTCCGAAATTCTCTGCGAGGATCGTCTAGCGCTTGTAGGGCATCCAGAAATTTTGCCCACGAAATGCGGAGTAAAAGAACTGGGCACTCTGCCCTTTCTCATGCGGGAAAAGGGAAGCGGAACCGCGGAGCAGAGTCTTCAATCGTTGGAATACGCGGGTGTTAGGCCAAAAATCATCGGTTATGTCAATAGCATCGACGCCATTCATCGTCTGGTTCTGGCACGGGCAGGGTTGGCGTTTCTTCCTTGGATCGCAGTGCAAAAGGACATCCAATCTGGTAAGTTGCGAGAGATTCGTGTCCGTGGGCTGCGCCTGAGTCGAAATTTCCGTTTGGTCCGTCTGGCGAATTGGTCTGGCGAATTGGAGGCACGTCCCATTCTGGATGTCATCCGCAAGGAAGCTGCGAATCCATCATAACCGCAAACGACCCATTTGGATGTACGTTTATCCTATCTGTTTGCATACGTGGGGTCTCCTTTTGGCAAAAAAACTTTTTTCCCTGCTGATCGTTCAATCCTCTCTTCTCTGTCTCTATGCTGAGACTCCCCAAGTCATTGGTTACTTTCCAGATTGGGGACAGTGGAACTCTCCGGCATACAATTGGGATGACATTGACTTTGCTGCGGTCTCACATGTCGCCTGGGCATTCCTCTATCCCGATAGCGAGGGAAATCTGATTGGGCTGGATACCGCAGAGAATTCTGGCCCTCTTGATTCGTTGATTTCTCGGGCTCATGAAAACGGCGTGAAAGTCATTCTTTCATTAGGGGGCTCTGATGGGAGTTCAGCCTTTGCGCCCATGGCTTCTAGTTCCACGGCGCGTGCTCGCTTTACGCATCAACTCAAGGCTTTCCTTGTGGAACGA
>DATIQS010000359.1:0-10256 GCA_035470605.1 Fibrobacteraceae bacterium | reverse complement strand
CCAAAAGCGCATGCAACTTTGGATAATCGTCAATTCCTTCCTCATCCACAATCGTCTGGTTCACCGCTAGATGGAAATTCCATTTTTTTCGGTTCTCCACGAGAACGTTTAAAGTCTGCAAACAGCGCTCATAGGCCCACGGCTGCCCACGTAAACGGTTATGCAACGATTCCTGTCCATCGAGCGAAAGCAACAGATGTAGGGGCTGACGCGCATTCCTGGTTTCCATGAACTGGATAATGCGACGAGTGAGAAATCCATTGGTGGTGAGATGAAGCATTTCGGGATGCAAATGCCCACGAAGGGCCTCAACCAGTGTTCCGAGATCCTCCCGCAAAAAAGGTTCCCCTCCCGTCAAACGCACCATGGACAAAGAAAGAGGCAATCGAGCGATTAGACGCAAAGCGCTTTCCGTGTCCATTTCAGGAGAATCCTTTTTCCAGGAATCACACATAGAGCAACGGGCATTACAGCGAAACGTCAGGGCCCACGTCAGAATACGGGGAAGAGCTCGTTGTCCAGTGGCTTTGCGGAAGGACGAATCCAAAAGTCCTAAGGTGGATCGGATCATGGGATCTCCAGGAGTCCGGCAAGTGGGCGACGGAACCAGGAGCGTCGTCCCAATGCCTTCGCGCCCCAAGGCTTTCGACCCTCTGAAATTTTTTGCAAAGTCTTTTCGATGATTTGCAGAACAGGAATGTTCCCGCACAACGATTCCAGCGGAATTTTCGGAACAAATTCATGTCTGCGTTTTAGGAAGTCTAGAATCAATTTAGAACATAGAGAGGACATGGGAATGCACCATCCTCCACCGAGTTGTTCTAAGAACGCTCCGTTGATTTCCTGCTCCCAATTATTCCTTTCCGGCATGGCGAGAACAGGTTTGCCCAGGAAAAGGGCCTCCCCCACTAACTGGTTCCCCGCTGTGCTTAATAACGCGCCGCAATGAGATAAATCGTGCACAAATTTTTTGCGCTCTACAGGCAGAAATTCGAGATTTTCCCATGGCTCCCGAGATCCGAGCCCATAAATTCGTACCTTCCAGCCGGTTTTTCGCAACGCTCTAACAACACGAGAAGGCACGTCTCGACGCAAATACGCTAAAAGAAATCCATCATCCCGAGGCCTCGCATTGCGGATATCTTCGCCAATCAAAATCCCCACTTGAGTTGTTTGAAAAACGCCCTTGCGCAAAGGGGCCGGATAGAAAGAAGAAACCACAGTATGGATTTGTGAACCATAAAAGCAACGAACGGCTATCCCCATTGCCAACGCCAACCAGCGATGTCGTGCAGGCAATATGTCCAAGTTATAGGCGGTCAAAAAATGTTGGTGGTCGATGCTGAGATACGGAATGCCCAACTGTTCCGCCGCCCTAGGCAACAATGGATCAAAATCGGTAATGACCAATTCCGGTTTTTCGACCAACATCTGTCTGCGGATCATTTGAATCTGCGCAGGGAAGCCGAGGAACTTCCGTAAAGACTCCCACAGTGTGCGGCCGTAGTGCAAAGAACCGTCAGAACGGTAGCAGAAGGAGAGGCCATTTAACGAGCGGACCTCAACGTCGGAATTCCGATACCAGGGTTCCAGGAGTTCGTATGCCTGCCCTGGAGCATAAAGAACGATGCGATGTTTCCCGCGTAGGCCTTCCACCACCGCCTTTACGCGGGTAGCATGCCCTCGGCCCTCGCCTGCCATGGAATAAAAGATTGTCGCCATGTCGATAAAATGGCAAAGCGACAGGAGAAGACAAGGTTTTCCAGTAAACGCAATAACGCGGAAACACGAAGGCAACAGGAACGGGAAGCCCGAAGAAAATTCGGGTTATTTCCGACCGCGCCGCGGCTTTCCTGCCTTGGGTGGCGGCGTGAAGCCTCCCTTAAAAGGACTTCGGTTCTTTTTCGCTGGAGCTCCATTCTGGGCGTTTGAACGTCGAGCTTTCCCTCGCTTTTTCAGCGCGTCCCAGGGAATGCCGGAATCCTCTTCACGGTCGCGCGCCAGGCGTGTCCTTGAACGATCCTTGTCATTCGTAGACTCCGGTTCTGCTAAAGGATTTTCGATCTTTCCCAGAATGGCTAAATCAATTTCGCCCTTGATCGGATTGACTCGCAGTACCTGCACCTCGACTCGGTCTCCCCGGCGGAAGGATTGCCGGGAGCGACGCCCGACCACACAACCCCTTTCACGGTTGAGGAACCAGAAATCATCCCCAGGCAAATCACGGAAGCGAGCCAGACCATCGCAAGGGGGGTTATCCAAACTGACGAAAATCCCCCAGTCTTCCATGCCGCTGATCGCCCCTGTAAAATTTTCGCCCACGTGTTCACGCAGAATCCAGGCGCCACAGACCTTCACAGCTGCGCGTTCACATTTTTGATTTCTGATTTCGTTGGCGCTAATTAGATCACAAACCTCGGCTACATCGTGAGCGCGTCTGGCTTTGATTTCCTTGCCCGTACGCGCCAACTCCCGATGGCACCATGTGTCAGCATAGCGGCGGATGGGGGACGTAAAATGCGCGTAGTCCTGCCAGTTCAGTGCAAAGTGACCAAAGGAGTTGGAATCGTAATGTGCCTTTTGCATGGAGCGCAGAATCTTGAAAACCTTTGGGTCAATCCCGGCTGCCTTTTCTACCATGTACTGATAAAGTCGAAACACATCAGGACTCAGATTAGAATCCCCTTGGCGAGAGCTGGGCAAATTCTTGATCAAAACCGGAGCCCCGCGGACCAGTTCCGGTTCCGCGTTAGCAAGCTCAATGATGTCATCCAGATCAGGGGGCTCGTGGATGCGGAAGACGCCCTGGAGGTCTCGACGTACCAATTCCTTGGCGCAGCACTGGTTGGCGATGAGCATGCACTCCTCAATCCAGCTGTTGGACTCCACACTGGAACGCGGGGTGATTCCCTTGGGTTCCCCTTTTTCGTCGAAGTCCACTTTGTATTCCGGGCTCCCCAATTCCAGGATCCCTGTTTTTTGGCGATCCGCTTTGAGCAGCCGGGTCAGTTGGGCCAATTGGAGCACTTCGGGGTCCTTGGCTTCGTAAAGTTCCATCGCTTGTTCATAGGTGATCGAACGTGTCACGCGAATCACCGAACGATGAAATTCAAATTTCTGCACCCGTGCCAGGGAGTCGAGTTCCATCATGCAAGTAAAAGCAAGACGATCCACTCCTTCGTTCAGCGAACAAAGTTCCGCCGAAAGTTTTTCTGGAAGCATTGGCACCGCGCACCAGGGAAGATACTGGGTGAACGAACGTTCCAGCGCCTCGTTGTCCAGAGAACCTCCCTCTTTGACGTAGAAACTAACATCCGCGATATGCACGCCTAGGCGGAATCCCCCTTTAGGCAGGGATTCAACGCTCACCGCATCGTCATGATCCCTAGCTCCCAGCGGATCGATACAGAGAATGGGGGTGGTCCGATAATCTGCACGTCCCTTGAAGTCCTTTGCGGAGGGCTCAACCAAGGGCTGGATTTCTTTTTCCACGGTTGGCGGAAATTCTGGAGGAAGATCGTATTCGTGATGAAACTGGGCTTTCAACTCCTCAAAAGTCCCATAACTTTCCATGTTCGCCACGATCTTGGCGAGCATTTCAAAGCGATGCTTGGGGTGCGGATAAAGCTCGAATACCACCGTTTGGCCTGCCCGTCCAGGAGGACGCTTGCGGTTGGGGATTCGAAACAGCTTATCTGTGGCGGAGTCCCGTACAGACCATTGCTTGTCTTCCAAAATCAGAAGTCCCTTATGGATGCGCGAACTCCGATCGTCTTCCATGTCCATACGGCGACGACGAGATGCAGGGCGGCCCTCATAAACAGGGGCATCCGGCTTGCTGGCGGTTCCCGGTTTGGCTGGGAAATAACGCTTTTGGGCATTGCGTTTGACCACCCCGGACTCCACGAGGCTCGCGAGTACAGCCTTAAAGGCCAACTTATGCTTTTTGGTGACTTGCAAGCGCCCCCGTAGCTCACTGGAGGTCAAAGGCTCTTCTTTGAGCAGTGCCAGGATCTGCTCGGGGGTCGGGATCGCGTCGGACATGGGAATCTCCATTGAAGGGTGTTCCTGGGGACCAATCGGTCCTTTGGAATCGCCCGGATTTTCCCAAAATACACTGCTTTTGGTCAAGAAGCATGATCCGGGCATTTTTCCTGCTTTGCTACATTCCAGCACATGCAACGGTCGAGATATCTTGCGATTGACTACGGAGACCGCCGCGTCGGCATCGCGGTGGCGGACGGTGATGTTCCCATCGCCTTCCCCCGAGAAACCATCGATCGACAAAAGACCCCGTTGTGGGATCGGCTGCTTCAAATTATCGCGACAGAACATGCCACGGAACTGGTGGTTGGCTGGCCTGCCCATCCCGATGGGCGTCCCGATGGGAAACAAGTCGATGTCCAGCGCTTCGTGGAGGACTTGCGCCAACGGACACCGCTCCCCATTCATCTGCAAGATGAAGCCTATTCCTCCATGGCGGCATTACAGGCAACCGCGCATCTCAAACGTAAGGACAAGCGCGATAAAGGTCGGGTGGACCGCGCGGCAGCAACCATTATCCTGCAAACATGGCTGGACCAGCGGGAGGGAAAATGAAAATCAGCCCCTGCGGATGGTTCTGCTTTGATGAACCGGTGGGGTGGTCCTCTTCGGATACCCCCGAATCCATCCTGCTGCACCACCAGGCTACAGACGGCGTAATCGAAATCACATCCGCGCGCAAGGAATCTCCGGTACGGGAGACCGATGCCTGGAATCTCCTGGAAGAAAGCATGGCCGCCATGCCTGGTTCGGATTGGGAAGAGACGGCGATGTTCCGTTTACCTTCGGGTGTGGAATGCCTCAAAAGCATCCAAACCATGGGTGGCCTAGTGCGGGGGCTTGCTTTTGTCTTTTGGAACCAATATTGCGTACAAATGAAAATTCAAGCAAAAACCGACATCAACAAAACCCAGGAATGCGTCTCGGGCATGAACATCTTGCTCGAGAGCTTTCAGCCATTGACTTTAGATTGAACACGACGGTATAAGCTGTCCAAATTCATTCCCCACTGCTTCTGCATGGCCTCAGGCAAGGAGGTTCCCTGTGCCAACAGACGCAGCAAGGCTTTAATCTGTCCCCAATCGCCCCGAGCGACGTCGGTGAAAAGAACCTGAAACATCAAATCAGATCCCGCATACAGCCGTAACGCTTCGCGGGTGTCTTTCTGAAGCAGAAAATTGTTGGACAATTCCGCCAGAGAGGGAAAGCCCTGCCCCTTCCAAACTTTGGGATCAAAACGGCTCCCATCCAGAGTGAGGGCGATGCCTTCATCCAGCCAAGGAGGCAATTGGACCGGTGCCAAATCGTGTACAAACGCATGCGCCATTTCATGGGTCAGAATATTTTCTTTGGCAGGCCAATGCTCCAGAACATTGTAAGGAAGTCGTACCTTGCCGTCGTATAAAGCTCCCGTCCAATCCGGCAGATCATAAGGTTGCAGGTCCTTACTCTGAAAGAAAACTGCGGGAATTTTATGCGCTGGATAATAATTCCACAGGAGGCAGAGACGGTCATAAATTTTTTCCAGCGCAGGCAATAAGGTGTCGGCCCCTTTCCAGGTGCTGATTTTCCCTTCCACCCAGAGATGAATATGCTCTGAGTCCATTTGCCCCATGCGTTCGTCCTCATGAATCTGCTCATCCGCCTTCGCAATCCAACCTTCTAGTTCCTTGCCCGGCAGCCCCGCTTCGCGTGCACCAAGGAACAGCGGGCGAGCATCCGCGGCATTCCCCATTTGCAACAGGCATTGCCCCAGGAGAAACTGGACATTTCCTGAGGGTTGCTTTTCCAGGAGTTGCTGCAACAGGGGAATTGCTTTGGAGCAATCGCGATCCTTCAGGGCGGCGTTGATGTTTAGGACCAGGGAATCCAAGGGGTCTGGGACCGGATTTTGCCGAGCTAACGATAGGGGCATTTCGTTGTGGAGATCAGGCGCTTTGCGTTCGTGCAGCCCCCCTAGCATCCAACGAAAGCAGGCTAATGCGATCAGGATCACAATGAGAAGAATGGCGTTTCGGCGGTTCACGGCAAAGAATGTAAATTATCCGCCATGAAAATTGCAGCATTCGGCGGGGCTGGTTACATCGGGGCCCATACGGTACGCGAGCTTCTTGATCGCGGGCATCAGGTGGCAGTCTTTGACAATCTTTCTTCAGGCTTGCGGCAAAATCTGCAACCCGGAGCGGAATTCGTCCATGGAGACATTCTGCAACCCACCCAACTCAGCGCCTTTTTGCAGGATTTCAAGCCTGAGGGGGTGGTCCATCTGGCTGCGTTCAAGGCTGCCGGCGAATCGATGTTGAAGCCCGAGAAATACAGCGTCAACAATATCACCGGCTCCCTGAATCTCTTGAATGCCTGTGTGGCTAGCGGTGTGAAATACTTTGTTTTTTCCTCCTCGGCAGCCACCTACGGCACACCGGAATACCTCCCCATGGATGAAAAGCATCCAACGCACCCCGAGAATTATTACGGTTACACCAAACTTGCGATTGAACAATATTTGGAATGGTATGGGAAATTAAAAGGCATGCGTTATGCGGCGCTGCGCTATTTTAACGCCGCGGGCTACGATGTCCAGGGCCGTGTCACGGGTCTCGAACAGAAGCCGGCGAACCTGCTCCCCGTGGTGATGGAATGCGCCGCCGGGATGCGGACCTCCATGCAGGTCTTCGGTAATGACTATTCCACACCCGATGGGACCGGCGTGCGTGACTACATTCACGTCAACGACCTCGCTGTGGGCCACGCTCTAGCGTTTGAGCATTTGCAAACGCATGACAGCTTTATTGTCAATCTGGGAGTGAGCCGCGGATCCAGTGTGCTAGAGGTCATTCAAATGGCGGAGCAGGTCTCTGGTCGCAAAGTCAATTACCAAATCGTAGACCGTCGCCCAGGAGATCCCGCCGAAGTGGTCGCTGATCCACGTATGGCCAAACAATTGCTCGGTTGGGAAGCCCATCACAGCGATCTGCGCACCTTAGTCGAAACGACTTGGAAGGCCTATCTAGCCAATAGTGTCGTGCGATAGGCCCACCCTCCATAAACGAGCCGTCATTTATGGACTCATGCAAGCGAAACCTGTTTCACTTCGCGGATCACAATCAATCTTCGACACAGCGAAGTGAATGCCCTGTTGTCTTACTGTCGTAATATGAAACAACAGCGTTGGTATTGTAGCCAAAGCCAATCACATAGACGTTTTTTGCGTCATACTCTGTGGTCATCCACCAAAAACCATTGTTGCTAGAACCTTCGGACAACCCGTTATAGGTGCCCCCGGCCAAGGCGGAAAAGCCATAGGTGTCCAAGTTGGAGATCCCTGATTTGCTTCTCCACGAACTCGTTGCCTTCAAATAAATTCCTGCCACGTCTTCCCCTCCCACATAATTGATCAAGGAGTCCCATTCGGCACTACTGGGCACATGCCAGCCAGAGGGGCAAATGCCCTGAACACTATTGGAGGCACCAAGAGTCGCGTGATTGTAACTCGTGTCTATTCCCATTGCGATGGTCCAAGAGTACAGACGGCCAAAGGTCTTACAGTAGTTTTCTGTAAGGAGATAGCACCAACTTTCCTCTTCATCCAAGGTGCCGTAGTTCAGGTTTTCCGCCATCCATGTCTGGGTGCCGATCAGTACAGTCTTATAGGTCTGCTCATCGCGGGTATCTGTCAAAGTTCCATAGGATATGGCAACCGAGGATGATGACTCCTCGCTTGATGAAGATGAAGTCTGATTCGACGATGATATTTCTGCAAGAGAAGAAAAGGATACACCGCTCGATAAGAGTTCTACAGAAGAGGACATGGCTATTGAAGACGAAAAGGACTCCGTACTGGAAAGAATATACTGGATGAAAACGATTCGCTTGAACTGTTTGTGCTACTGCTTGCCGTCGAGGACTCATCGTCGCTGGAACTGGAAGAATCGTCGCAACTGATCATCAGAGAGCAGGCAATAAACCCAGTCAACCAGAACAAGAGATGGATCTTCATATAGAATTTCCGTTAGAATAAGTTGGACAGGAAATATAGGCTTTTGCAGAGTTTACATGAAACGGCATACAGCCAGCATTAAAAGTTGGCTGTTCTCGATTTTACATTAGGGCCCCTCTAAAAATTAACTTTGATGCCATCCAAGGAAAGACAGGCAAAGCGACCGGCTGAGCCGCTTGGGAGGCGGTCCTCTATGAGGAAGGCCTACTTGGAGTAGGTTGAGGACGGATTTGTCTGTTTTGATGATATCTCCGTCCTGATATGCCAGTTAGACTTTAGCCGTTACTGGCACATATCCTCAGCTGAGGAAAGCTTTGCTTGGTTACGGAGACATATACTCCACTGAGTACGCAGGAGAGCGCAATCGTAGCCGGAATGAGCCAAATGGGAATTTTTAGAGGTGCCCTTTAGTTAAATTTATCGGAACTTCTTGTTGGGAAGAGGCCAGTCGTTCAACAACAATCACCATGGAGAATCACTATGAAAAAACGATGGATATGTGTTTTCCTGCTCGCAGCCCTTCAGGGCTGGGGATTGGATCTCACCAACCCAAATGCCACCACTGCCGCCCAGGAGTTATACTCCTACCTACAGAATCTCACAGGGCGTGATTCTCTGGGGATCCTTTCCGGTCAGGAAAGCATGATCGGTGAAGCGAATGACAGCGGTATCTCCACCCACGACGAATATGTGATCAGCAAAAACGGTGGCAAAATTCCAGCTCTGTATGCGTCGAATTTCGGCGACTACTACTCTCTGGGAAATCAGGAACAAATCGTCAAAAACATTAAAAATCGTTGGGCTACTTCGGACAGCTCTGTTGTGGTGATGTTGTGTTGGCATGCGGTGCAGCCCGATACAGTTAATACTGCGGGATATACTGGAATGAGCCAATTCTCCTCAACCAACCCCTATCCCAGTGCAAATATCGACAGCATTCTCACCCCTGGCACGGAACTCAATGTTGAATGGATTAAACGTATCGACTCCATCGGAGTTTATCTGCTGGAACTTCAGGATGCAGGCATCCCAGTCATTTGGCGCCCCTTCCACGAAAACAATGGTGCCTTCTTCTGGTGGGGACAGCAAAAGCGTTTCCCAGAACTCTGGAAGCAAATGTATGACTATTACACAGACACTCTTGGTCTAGACAACTTGATTTGGGACTATAGCGTTAATTATTATAGTGAGGGCGATACCTGGCTGGATACTCTATATCCAGGGGATAGCCTGGTGGATGTTCTGAGTGTGGATGTGTACACCAATAGTGGCCATGAATTTGGACAATGGCTGCATGATGATCTGCGAGCCAAGGGAGGCGGAAAACCAATTGGCATCAGTGAAAATGGTCCCATGCCCAACATTACGGAATTAAAGGCAACTCAACCCTACTGGACTTTCTTCTGCACTTGGTTCAATTTTGAGGACTCCACTTACAATTCAGATGAGTTGTACGATAGTGTTTATAGTGACGTAAAGGTTGTCACCCAAGATGAAATCAACTACAATATCACAGCGGATACCCGCAAACTGGTCAGCGTCACTGCCTCGGGTGAGGGTGAGGTAACCAAATCTCCCGATTCGACCCGGATTTCCGCAGGCTCTACGATGACTCTGACAGCCGCAGCCGCGAGCGGATACGAATTTACCGGTTGGACGGCTGAAGACGGAACCATCAGTACCACAAACCCGATCACCTTTACAGTGAATGCAGATACTTCGATCAAGGCCATTTTTGAACCTCAAACCGGGACCAATGTAGTCCAGAATTCAGATTTTTCGACCAGCATTGATAACTGGAAGATAAACTATTGGGATGCTGGAGAAGGTTCTTTGGCTGTTGATGACAGTATGCTGAAGATTTCCGTCACCTCACTCAGCGGGGATGTCTATAATCCACAAGTCATCCAGACGGATTTGCTGATTGATAGTGGGTACACCTACTCGTTGAGCTTTGATGCTAAGAGCTCTGGGGTGGACACCATGGATGTGGCCATTGGCCAAGGTTCTGGGGATTATACCAAGCTCCTTTACACCTCCGTGGCTCTGTCGGATTCCTTGCAATCCTACTCTTTCGAGATCCCGGATACCTTGACTAGCGAAATTTCGATGCGTTTGGAGTTTGAAGTGGGTTACCAAGAAGGAACAATCTGGCTGGATAATGTTGTGCTGAAAAAAGCCTCCACTTCCGCCGTATCCGTCTTCTCTAATACGG
>DATIQS010000358.1:0-5118 GCA_035470605.1 Fibrobacteraceae bacterium | reverse complement strand
GGCCCACATAGCTGGTGAGATCGTCAATCTGCTTGCGGGAGAAGTCCACGCAACCGGTGGCAGCCAAGCCGCGCACCACGCCCTTTGCGGAGACGACGTTCTTGAATACGCCAAAGCCACTCGTGGCGGCGATGTCGGAGACGTCGGTAATTTCCAGGCAAAAACGCACATCGGGCTTGTCGGAGCCATATTTGAGCATGGCCTCGGCATATTTCATGCGGGGGATGTCCTTGGGCGCCTCAAATTCCCATACCTTGGCGAGCACGTCCTTCACGAAGTTGTCGAAAACCCCCATGACATCTTCTTGTTCCACAAAGGACATTTCAACATCGATCTGGGTAAATTCGGGCTGGCGGTCGGCGCGCAAATCCTCGTCGCGGAAACATTTGGCGATCTGGTAGTAGCGGTCCATGCCGGCGATCATGAGCAACTGCTTGTATTGTTGCGGAGACTGGGGCAGGGCATAGAAACAGCCCGGATTGACGCGGGAGGGTACCAAATAGTCGCGAGCACCTTCGGGCGTGGATTTGCAGAGTACCGGGGTTTCGATTTCGTCAAAACCATTCTTACGGAAGAACGCATGCACTTCGCCTAAAAAGCGGCTTTTGAGGATCAGATTCTTCTGAATCCAGGGACGGCGCAGGTCGAGGTAGCGGTATTTGAGGCGTAGGTCATCGTTTTCACGGCTTTGCTCATTGAAATCGTTGATCACCAACGGAGGAGGCTCCGCCTTGTTCAGTACCTTGAGCTCAGATACCATCACGTCGATGGCGCCGGTGGCGAGCTTGGAATTTTCCATGCCAGAAGGCCGGGCGACCACGGTGCCCTGGACCCAAATCACGAATTCATTGCGGAGCGTATCCGCCAAAGCGTTCACATTGGGATTGTCGAAGACCACTTGGGTCTTGCCATATTTGTCACGGAGGTCCGCAAAGATGACTCCGCCGAGGTCTCGGCGACGATCCACCCAGCCCGCCAGGGTCACGGTGGCACCAATATCAGTTTTGCGCAGGGCATTGCAGTTGTGTGTACGCTTCATGGCGGCACAATATAGCCATTTGAGGGTGAACTCTTCGTTTTAAACGTCGTCCTTACGCTTGTTGTTTTACGGAGGATAGGGCGGTTGGTAGAGTGCTCCTCGTAATTAGACAGAGGTGCAAGAGAAAATGAGCACGATGTCCGTGCCTGCCCCTGGTTTCGAGAAAATTTCCATCGTGCCACCCATCTGTGCCATGGTTTTGCGACAAATCGATAAACCCACGCCTTGCCCGGGTAGCCCTTCCGAATTACTGAAGCGCAGAAAGGGAGCTCCTGCCCGGCGAGTTTCTTCATAGCTCATCCCTACACCATTGTCCTGGCAGTGGAGACGGACTGCGTCCTCATCGGTTTCCGACCAGAAACGGAGTTCCAGCGTCTTTCCTGGCATCCGAAATTTTAAGCTGTTTTCCAATAAATTTTGAATGATTTGCGAAAAGGCATCTTTGTCTGCGAGAATAGAATGGGGGCAATCGACTTCGAAACGCGCCATTGCCGCCTCCTGCTGGAATCTGGACATTTCCAGAATTTCGTTGATTTCAGAAGCCGGTAAGAAACGTCGAATTTGAAGCTTTCTGTGCCCGGCTCGCAAGACAGAAACCAGGGCCTGCAAGAGGCCTTGCATTCGATGGACTGCTTTATCGATGAAGGCAAAATAACTCGCGATTTCTTCGGGATTTCCCCCGGTTTCCATTGTTTGCCGGAGTTCTTCTGCGCTGCCAGAAATGGTGAGCAACGGACTTCGAAAATCATGGACCACCGCTCGCAAAATGAATTCCTGCTCTTTGCTGTACAGAGCCAACCGATGGCGTTCCATGTCCAGGTTCCGCTGCAATTGAAGCATTTGAACCTGTTGTTTGAGCAAATACCAATGCGCAAAAAAGGGCAATAAGGCAAATCCAAACCAACGTAAACGGATTTCAGAGACTCCAGAAATACGAAAAACGAGATCCAGGGAGAGACTTAGGCCATAGAGAAGAGAAAACAGGCGAACGATCCAGGTGGCTCCTGGTTGAAACCCCAACGCGAGGATTAGTGTCGCTCCTAGGAGTAATCCACCATTCGCCAATAAGGCTATTCTAGGATTCTCGTGGTATTGCCAGAATTGCTCCCCCCAGGGCAGGACAACTAAGCTTTGACCTGTTCCTGGGAAATGGATAGAAGACCCCAGTAGAAAAGACCATAGCACCATGGAGACCAAAGCCAAGGCTAAAGCGAGGGTTTTCCGCAAGCGGCGTAGCCTGGCGTCTTCCTCTAGCATCGCACTGATCATGAGGACTGCCGCCGGTAATAGAAACTTGACAAACTGTTGCGCGTAATACCAGGGAAGCGCCTCTTCCGTATTCCGAATGGCGATTCGGCAAAGATAGAGCAAGGCATCCAACCCGATCCAGAGTGAAGATATGGCGATACAAATGTGTAATGCGCGTTGCCTGTGCTCCAAAAATAGGTGTGAAATATGAATTAGAGCCAAAAGCAGACAGCCCCCAATTACCAGCGATAAGGAATTTTGATAGAAAGACATGTGTTTCCCCTGGCTTTCAGGATACCCAAACAATGCCCCCCCAAGCAATAGACTCGGCGATGAAATCCCTTTTTGGCTATTTTTTGAGATATGCAGATTAATGACTGGCGTAAAAAAATCGATTCCCTGGATAATCACCTGATGACGCTTCTCAATGAAAGAGCGGAAGCCGCCTTGGCAATCGGAAGGCTTAAGCGGAAACATGGCTTGCCTATTTTAGATGCCAGTCGGGAAAATGCAATTTTGGAACGTTTGGTTCAAAGAAACCCAGGACCATTGCATTCGGAATCTGTACAGCGAATTTTTCAGGTCATTATGGAAGAGACCCGATTAGCGGAAATTAAGCTCCCAGAGGAGTTGGCGTGAAGGGGACCATCACCTGGGCAGGATTTGGTCTGTTGGCGAGTTCCATGGCTTCGGCTCTTCGCTTGGGGGGCCACGAGGTTCACATTCGGGCGGTTTCCTCGCCCGAAACGCTGCATCGGGCTCTAGAACTTGGACTGGTGGACGAGGTCTTTGATTATTGCGATTTGCAGAAAGCCCTCCCAGGAACAGATCTTCTTTTGCTTTGCGGACCGATTTCGCATATTCTGAAAACATTGGAGACCTTGCGGACCCTGCCATCTCCTGATTCCCCTATTTTGGTGAGCGATGTCGGTAGCACCAAAGGCGCAATTTGTGCCGCCGGGGCTCTTTTGCCAGAGCCGTTTCGGTTTGTCGGTGGTCACCCCATGGCTGGTTCGGAAAAGCGCAGCCTCGAATATCATGATCCCGCGCTATTTGAAAACGCCTATTGGATTTTATGCCCTGAACGAGATATCCCGCAAGAGAGCTTTGCTCTGCTGCGTCAATTAATTGACAGTTTGGGAGCCAACCGGGTGGAGTTGCAACCAGAAGAACACGACCGCATTATGGCGCGTTTGAGCCATGTTCCCCAGTTGGTGTCCACTGCATTGGCTGCAGGTCTTTCGCCACGGATCCTGGAACAGTCACAACAGCATTTGGCGGGCCGTGGTTTCCGCGATATGACGCGCCTGGCGGCTTCCCCCTGGCCTATGTGGCGAGATATTGTGACGACCAATCAGACTGAGATTCTGGAAGGAATTCGGGAAATGCGCGCTACATTGGGGCATGTCGAAAATTTTCTTGCGGATTTGCCTCGCAGCAAGGAATCCTTGCAACAAATCTTTGAACGCGGTGCCGAAGTCCGTAGTTCCCTTTCCGCTCCAGGGAAGGGTTTTTCTATGAGTTTGTACGAAATCATGGTGCAACTTCCAGATCATCCAGGTTCTATTCTTAGTGTTGTCTCTCCTTTGACAGAGGCGGGAATTAACATCCTGGATATTGAGTTAGCCAAAGTACGAGAAGGCATTGGCGGGACCTTGCTTCTGGGATTCAAGATGCAGACGGACGCCTTGTGGGCAGTGGAACTCCTGTCCAAGGCCGACATCACTGCCAAGGTCCGCCCATGAGTGGAAGTCATAAAATTGCCGCACTGGAGGGCGAAATTTCCCTTAATCCAGACCGGGAAGGACTTCTGTATGCGATGACTCTTGGTGCGTTGGCTCGGGGCCGTACAATTTTAGAGGACTGCCCCTCTACGCCTGCTTCTGATGCTTATGCGGAATGGCTTCGTGCGAATAACGTACCATGCGAGCATAAGGAATCCTATTGGGAGATCGAAGGCGCAGGCTTCGCCGCAAGTCACTCTCCTTTCCAAAAATTGCCCGAAGATCTCTGGGCGCGTTTTTTAGCCCTTTGCGTTCTTTCTCGGGATCATGACACTTTGTTTGATTTTGGTGCTCCTGCTGAGACGCTCCCTATTCTCAACGATTTCTCTGGCCATGCCGAGAATGGCCGTTGGCTCTTCACCGATCCAAACTTATCGTGGAAATTATCTCCCAGTGGAGAAATTCCTCACCTTACACGCGTACGAATCCTGCTTCAAGCGCTTCTGCACGGGCAGGAGTTGCTCTTGGAGGAGAAAGCGATCGTTCGGGATCAATTGAGTGGTCTTATGGCCTTTTTTGGGGCGCCCCTTCAAACAAGCACCTCGGGTACAGAAGGAATGGATGAATTGGCTCGACGGATGGCTCGTCTGCAAGGGCAGCGTATGGATCGCACTTACAGCACCCACCTGGAGCCCTGTAAAACGATCGCAGGCAAAGAATTGTTGATTTCTGGAGACCCCACAGAGGCTTGTGCGATGGCTCTGCTTGCCTCATTTATTCCCGCTTCGACGCTTACCTTGCGTAATATCTGTCTGAACCCCAGTCGAGCCGGTATTTTTAGCGCCCTGAAACGGATGGGAGCTAATGTGGACTTTGTTCAGAAGCGGGAGCGTTACGGTGATCAATACGGTTCCGTGCGCATTCAGTCCTGCAAAAAAATGCTCGGACGAAGGCTTTCCCCGGATCTGTTGATGACCTGTTTGGAGGAAGTTCCTTTATTGGCTGTCGCTGCTAGCCTCGCTGAGGGGGAAAGCATTCTTCGTTTGCCAGATCACGAAGTAGAACAGCAACGGCCTCTGCTGGAATGGGTCGCGGAAAATCTGAAAT
>DATIQS010000357.1:0-5036 GCA_035470605.1 Fibrobacteraceae bacterium | reverse complement strand
CATTCGTACATTTTCAGGCTCATCATCTACAAGTAGAATGCATTCGCCTTTCCCCATGATCATATCGGTTTGTGGGTCGCTGTTCTCTGTTTCCGAGGCCACCGCAGGAAAATAAATCGTGAATGTAGAACCTACTCCGACCTGACTCTTGACGACGAGTTCTCCGCGATGCCCAGCCACAATGCCATGGACTACGGAAAGCCCTAGGCCTGTTCCTTTCCCCACAGGTTTTGTTGTAAAGAATGGTTCAAAAATGCGTTCTAGGACATCTGGAGACATGCCGCATCCGTTGTCTTTAACGATTAGGGCGACATACTGTCCCGGGGGTTGGTTTGGGGTATGGAGTCGACAAAATTCTTCGTCATGCGTTTCATTTTGCAAACGAATCTCAATTGTTCCAGACCCGGGGTCAACGGCGTGGGATGCGTTGGTGAGCAAATTGATCAACACCTGATGGATTTGGGTGGGATCTCCCATAATGTGTTGCACTTTCGCGGCAATGCGCGAACGGAGCTCAATGGTGGAGGGTAGCATGGCCCGCATCATGGAGATCGCCTCTTTAACAAGGGAGGACAACTGAAGAGGAGAACTTGTGGATTCGCTACGACGGCTAAATACTAGGATTTGGCGTACCAGATCGCGGGCTCGTTCCGCAGCTGTGACGATGTGCTGCAAGTCCTCATGCGCGGGGTGCTCCTCGGGCAGGGATTGCAGTGCCATGTGAGCAAAGCCGAAGATAGGGGTCAAAATGTTGTTGAAGTCATGGGCGATCCCCCCCGCTAGCGTGCCGATGGTCTGCATTTTTTGTGAACGGCGCAGTTGCATTTCCATTTGGGCCAAATCATCCTTGGCTTTTAATGTGCCTGTTACGTCTTCTTTTGAGCCGACAAAATGAGTGATTTCCCCTTTCTCATTCCGAATAGGAGAAATAACGGTTTCGTCCCAGTAAAGGACGCCATCCTTGCGACGATTCCGGAAGAGGCCTTTCCAGGTGTTTCCAGATTTGATAGTGTCCCACAACTCCTTATAATTAACGACATGATTTGGGTCACTTGCTGCAAGAATTCGTGGGTTCTGGCCTAAGATCTCTTCTGCGCTATAGCCACTAATCTGCGTAAAACGAGGGTTAACGTATTCAATCTTTCCATCAATGTCGGTAATCACCAGGGATGACATGCTTTGCTCTACAGCGTGAGAGAGCTTCCGAATTTCATCGGTGAATCTACGATTCTCAAGAATTTGTCCGTATTCTCGCAAGGCTCGCTCTGCGATATGGGGCATTTCCGAAAAGGCGTGATCTCCTTTAACCACATAATCCAGAGCCCCTCCCTTAAGCGCTCGGACTGCATCGTATTCATCGCCATAGCTGGTCATAACAATGACTGGCTTTTTTTCGTGGCGCTCATTTTCTACCAGTTCCGTGCCTTTGCCATCAGGAAGATTTAAGTCAACCAGAATTAATGCAGGGGTGCACTCTGCCAACCATTCCCGAGCTTCCTTCAGGGTGGATACAATGTGCAGCTGGTATTGGCTACCCGATTTATGGAATGCTTTTCGAATAAAGTAGGCGTGGGCTTCTTCGTCTTCTACTAGCAAAATTGTATTCGCGCCATCCATCACGCCCACGTTCCTCCTAGTTTAACAGCACGAAATCTTTTTCGCCGCTGAAGGCTTCCCCCTTGATCTTAATTTTATAAGATCCGGTTTCTAAGTCCTTTGCGTTGAATTGATATTGCGTTAATTTTTCAGCGTCCATGTGTTGATCGTTTACGAGCATCACACGTCTCCCTTGTTCATTATACACTTCAATTTTAACGATTTGGGGATTGGCGACGAGCAATGAAAAGGAGACCTGGAGGGAGAATGGATCGACTTGGACTTCACTCATCCGAAAACCTCCAGGAATGACCTCTCCACCGACAGACCGATTTGGATCGATGTAATTCAGATAAAGGCATGGCGCGTTTTCAATCTTCGAAGTTTCGGAGGCGGCAGCGATATCTGGTTCTGGATATTTCCCCTCTGCAGTAAGCAGAATCGTGGCCAGTTTATTGGAATCCTGCCGTAGGAATTTTACGAGAGCTTTAGATTGGAAGTAATAGCCAAAAGGCCATTCTTTATTTTGTGTGAACGATCCTAAGTAAACTGTGCTGCGTGAGTCCGCGCCGCCACCAGAGTGCGTCTTGGTGTCATAATAGCCTCCGCCTACTTCGATTTCATTCCCTGGGGCATTATTCCAGGTGACGGAATCCTCCTTCCACAGTTCTCCTTGTTTCCCTGGATCATAAGAAGGGGATTCCTTGAGACCATAGACATTCCATGCCACAGGCAGGGAGTCTTTTCTTGGGTGCAGCTTGCACTGTAGTGCCGCATCAGTGATAGGGCCTGGCAGAGCAGAAAGATCAAAACGCAAAAGCATTTTAGAGCTGATACCAGGGTAATTCTGTACAAAAATTTCAGGGGATCGTCCAAAATTTTGGTCGGGATGCTCTTCGGATATGGCGGCGTCTGCCCCGCGACCGGATGGAATGTGATCTCCATTGTGATCATGAGGCGTGATGCAGCGATCCCAAGCAACAATCCGGGTGGTATCGTAACGGGTGAGTTTCCCATCAGAGGCCGCCAATTGCATGGAATAAACGCCAGCGTAGGAAAAGGAGGTCCATGTGCTGAGTTCCTTGGGATGAGAATAGGAAACGCGTCCTTCTCCCGCGACTTTGTTCCACTCCACCTGAAGGCCACATAGTCCCGACCCGCGTCCATCGTCATCAGCTTTCCCTGTGAGAGCGACGTTGCCTGGCAGAACCACCAACTGGTCTTTGCCTGCCTCCACCTTGGGGGGAAGATTGATGCCGGTGAGGGGAACGTAGCCTGTAAATAGGGGAATGGTGCGGGCTCCTGATGCGTTACGCGGAACGGCGTCCTTTCTCAGCACCGGAGAAAGATCGGGGCGCTCCTCAGCGATCAATGTGGCGTATTCGTTTCCATTGGGGGCCGATTCCCGTAAGCCCGCGATGCTAAACGAGGCCGTGTCGTTCGTAAACATGGGCTGAAGCTTTGCGCCTGGACCTGCGATGATATGGGCTCCAAGAATTTCGGTCATTCCTCCCTGGTGTGTGTAGAGGATGCGCTGTCCGCGAGTGGCTGTCAGACCAAGGATCCAGAGCATTCCTCCGTGGTTGCTAATTTGGGTCCCCTGATCGTAGTTGAGATGAACTTGGCGCCCCCAGACTTTCTGATAATGGATGTGCATGGGGCCTGTAATGGAGACATCTTCTGGGAAGAGGTCTCCCGCGCCCAATTCCTTGGAGTCGTATCCGCTAAAGCTCATGTCTTTGAGGACCAGGGAACGAGCACTGTTTTGGATGATTCCAGCTCCAAAATTTTCGAATCGTTCAATCGTTACCCGTGGTGAGACTCCATTTTCCAATAGGAATTTTCCAATGCCATCGATTCTTGCTTCGACGCCGATGATACAGCGCACGTTCTTTCGAATATGGACATCCTTGTTGATGGTGTACCGTCCGCCAGGATTAAAAAAGATCACCTCGGCTCCATCGTCAATTGCCTCTTGAATCGCCTTGGAATCGTCGGTTCCATCGCCGCGGCTCCCTCCATAATCCCCAGAGATCGCCACCCAATTGCCCACATAACCCCACGTGGTGGGCGGCGTTTCTGCAATGGGAAGATTCAGGGATTGTTTGGGGGAAGAACAAATTTGCAGTGATGGCTGTGAGGTGTATTCGTAAATATCTAGGCTTTTTTGTCCAGGGCCCTGATCGTCCAGAATTGAGATCCCATAACCAGAAACTGCGGTATTGCGCACGAATAAATAGCCGCCTTCGTTTACAATGGCGGGCCCCCGCTCCCCCTCGCGGGTATGATCAAATTTGGAATCTACCAGTGTTAAGGTGGCTGTTGGCCCCAGATTGCGAATGCCTGGCACATTCCCTTTGCAGGTAAAATTGCGGATGGTTACCATTTGGCCTTGGTTAAACAAGCCGGCCTTGTGCTGGTTTTGAACGGTAACATGCTCCAGAGTCATGCCATTATATGGGGAACCAGTCAGGATGCCATAGTCGAAACCTTGAACCTCCACATTTTTTACGAGTAGAGGGCCAATAAATGGCGCAAAGGACATATCAATGCCCGCAATGCCCTGTTTGTCTTCTGCGATGATGTTCACATCGTGAATCGTTCCTTGAATGGCCGCATTAAAACGAATCCCAACAGCGCCCGGGTTTCCTGGACCGATGCGGAGAGTTAGATCGCGTACTGAGTTGCGCCAGCGTGGAGCAGGGCCCAGTCCCGTATAAATGACCGCCTTAGGAATGTTGGGATTGCCGAATCCTTCGGATTTTGGAGCGAGCCGAACTATGGTTTTTGTGCTGTTTTGACCTTGCAGGATGGTGCGGCGATAGTCGCCTGCTGTATCCGTTCCTTTGGGCCAGATTAGGGTCCGCGAGACCAGATAGGTGCCTTGGGGAAGATAGATGATGTAATTCCCGTTAGGGTGATCGTTCAGAGCCTTTTGTAGGGCCTCTGTGTCATCCGTTTTTCCATCACCTTTGGCATTGTAAGGTGCTGCGGTCACATCGACAATATCCGCCTGCAAGGGGAAAAGCACATCGTCCGCCTGGACGAAAATGGCTGTGGCGAATAAAACCGGGCCGACTCCTTGGAGTAATTTGATCCAGCTCATTGCAAGAAAATCTACGTTTTGCGGGTGATTTCGAGAATACTGAAACGTATTTGCGCGATTGAGCTTGCGGCAGCCTGGATTTGCCCTTTTGCGAGCGGCGATTTGTCCTGTCCCGATGGGGCGCGGATTCTGGATCGAGTCTTTCTGGGGCTGAAGCACACCCGTCCACAAGTCGTGGAACGGGAATTGGAGCTGCCGGTAGGAGGTTTTTATTCGGACTCTCTCTGGCAACAAGAAAAGCGAAATCTTCAGGATCTCGATTTGTTTGCCGATATCGAGCTGAGTTGTGCTGCGGATTCTCAGGGGGGGGTTAAGCTACAGTACCGTTTTTTGG
>DATIQS010000356.1:0-1515 GCA_035470605.1 Fibrobacteraceae bacterium | reverse complement strand
ATGCACCGAATCCAGGAATTCAATCATTCTTGTACCAAGAACTACAATTTGTCAGTAAGCCTGGGGCTTGCGTCTTTTGATCCGCGAAATCCCGTATCCATAGAGGAACTGCTTGTGCGAGCGGATCAAGCGATGTATATGGACAAACGCTCCCATAAAGATTGGACTCGGAAGCATTAATCGACCATTCGTCGGATAACAGTGGGTTGGGGGGGCTCCTATCAACTACAATAGGATAAAGCATCCCAACGTTGGGGTGTTCTATCCTGTTTCAAGGAGAAACCCATGATGGAAAGGAATTCACAGCAGCCTCGGTTGGCCTTACTGGCGCGCGTGCTACTCGGGTCGCTGTTTTCTTTTACAGGAGCCAATGGCTTCCTTCATTTTATGCCCATGTCGTCAGGGGATGTATCTCAGGGGGCTTTGTCTCTGTCCACAGCCTTGATGCAGTCTGGCTATCTGATGCAGATGGTTATGGCAACCCAATTGATCACAGGCATCATGCTTTTATTCAATTTGTGGGTCCCTTTCGCCTTAGTTTTGCTCGCGCCCATCGTGGTTAATATTTTCACCTTCCACGTATTTCTGGCGCCGGCAGGACTTCCTTTAGCTTTGTTTGTTTGTGTGCTGGAGGTGCTTTTAGCTTGGTCTTTTCGGCGGGTGTATGCGCCATTGTTCCGAATTCGAGCCTAAGGCGTCAGAACGAGGGGCTATATCGACAGTTGAAATCCCAGGCCTTTGACTTTTTTCGTGATGGATGGCGAGGGAAGGCTACTGGCATCTACCTGGTAGGCGGAAAATTCACGGCGATAGACGTAACGGGAACGTAGGGTTTCGAAGCTGGATGGGTCTTGCCGCAGGTCTTCGTCGTCTGAACGGATATCATAACAACGTTGTACGAGACTATGGAGACAAGCTTCATCGCAAGCGCCAGGTGGAAGTTGAATCTTGGCTAATGGGGGAGGGGTCAATGCTTCTGTGGGAACAGCCCATTCAGAAAGTGATGCAATGGAAAAATGTCTGGCCAGAGCACGGATGATTTGGGATGTTGCGTTGGCTTTTCCTTCCAGAGAATAGCCTGCAATATGGGGTGTAGCAACTTCGGTTAAGCGGATTAATTCCGAATCAAGATTCGTGGGTTCTCCTTCCCATACATCCAGAACGGCTCCTGCGATGGAATTAGAGCGTAACGCCACCCGCAAGGCCGTGTTATCCACGACAGGCCCTCGGGAGGTATTCAGCAACCAAGTGCGAGTGGATAGTTTGGCGAGAAAATCTCCGTTGATGAGGCGGTAGGTTGGGTGTCTGCCCGTCATTTCTAAGGGCGTGTGGATCGTTAGAAAATCAGACTGGGTTTGTAGGTTTCGCAGGGAGTCGAACCTTTTGCGTCCTTCTTTGGCTGCACGAGGTGGATCATTGAGCAGCGTGCGCATTCCTAAAGCCGTTGCTGCCGCAGCAACTCGTGAACCGACGGCTCCAACACCTATAATGCCGAGGGTTTTCCCCTCCAAAGGT
>DATIQS010000355.1:0-1711 GCA_035470605.1 Fibrobacteraceae bacterium | reverse complement strand
AGATCATCGCCGCAGAAGAGGCGGTTAAGGCGCAATGGGCCCAAGTACAGAATGTGTACCAGCGCCGGGCTGATCTGGTCCCCAATCTCGCTGCGACGGTGGAGGGATATGCCCAGCATGAATCCGCTACTTTGGCCGAGGTGGCTCAGGCCCGTGCTCAAATGGGCGGGGTCATCAAACCCGACGCCTCTTTGTTGCGTGATCCAGTGGCCATGGAAAAGTTCCAGGCATCCCAGGCGACCTTCATGGGGGGGCTGCAACGTTTGATGATGGTTTCTGAACGTTATCCAGACCTCAAAGCAAATGAGCAGTTCAACAATATGATGGTGCAGCTCGAGGGCACAGAAAATCGTATTTCCGTTGAACGTGGGCGTTATAATGAGGCGGTGCAGATGTTTAACACCCTGATCCGTCAGTTCCCGATGAGCTTGGTTGCCAATTTTATGCATGTGCAGCCTTTTGTGCCTTTTGCGGCTAAAGATACCGCACAAGATGCTCCGGTCGTGAAATTCAATACGGGAGCTCCTGCGGTCAAACCTGGAGAAGATCCGAATCCAGATCGCATCCATTAATGGCTTTTCATGGACGAAACGGAAAAGCCCCAGGAACCTCCTGCTCAGCCCTCTTCGACGGGGATCGCTCGGGATGAGGATGCGTTTCCCTCCCGAAAAGAGCCTTCCTATGGATTGCGTATTTTTATTGCGTTTGTTCTTGTTTTTATCGTTGGGATTCTTTTCGCCTGGCATTTCGCACAGGGAATTCCTGTAGAAGAAACATCCAGCATCTCCCTGGTGCTTCCTCAGTCTCAACCCGAGGTGTGGTCTAAATTGCGGGACGTGCAACAGTATCCAGAATGGCGTCCTGGGTTACGTGCGGTTATGCCTCAACTCCAGGACAGCGATGGAGTTCATCAGTGGAACGAGGTTTGGAGTCGTCGTGTTGTGCTGCACAAAATGATTGTTTCCCTGGTTCCAGATAGTTTAGCTGAAGAATGGGTTACGGAGAACAAGACGGAGCATGCCATTTGGGAATTCCATTTGGAGCCCGTCCCTCTGGATAGTACTCGTGTTACCTTAAACGTCTCCCGATCTGTTGCTGCACCATTCCAGCGGTTGGTCGAACACTTTTCCCATCGGGATAAGTCCGATGCCTCTCAGTTTATGGAAGCGCTCAATGGAGCTTTGGAAAAATAGTGGGGAGCTGTGTCGAATCTCCTTTTTCTAGACATTTTAGAGATTCTTGATATAATGGAGCTGAACGGAGCCGCTCCATGAACGTAATTCTTGGTTTTATCATCGTCTTTGCTTCGGTTCTCGGTGGTTACGCCGTGGCCCATGGAAATTTTAGCATCCTCATCCAGCCGGCGGAGTATATCGTGATTATCGGTGCGGCTACGGGAGGCACGATTATTGGTAACCCGCCTAAAGTGCTGGCCGCCATGCTCAAGGGAGTACTGGCGGCTGCCACAGGAAAGGGATATAAGCGACAAGATTTTATCGATTTATTGCTTTTGTTTAATGATTTATCGGTGATGGTCCGTCGTGAAGGTTTGTTGGCTATTGAAAACGACGTTGAACATCCCCATGAAAGCAAAATTTTCAAGAAGTATCAAAAGATTCTAGACAACCACGAAGTAGAGCACTTGATCACCGATAATCTGCGCAATATCATCAGCGGCGGCATTGAAGCGACCCAGTTGGACGGTCTGTTG
>DATIQS010000354.1:0-10569 GCA_035470605.1 Fibrobacteraceae bacterium | reverse complement strand
GGATGCCGTGGTGACTTCCACCAGATTACGGAGCAGTAAGCCATAATTCGATACGCTGTCCGCGACCCAGGCCGCCGCTAAACTGGTTATATCAAACGCGACGGCTCCTGTATCCCCATAGGGAATTTTTAGAGAGGTGGAATATGCGGAATCGGCATCCTGACCATCCAACGCCACACCGATTTGATTCCATCGTGCAGAGCTATCACTTGTCCAATAGCGTTCCTGGGCCGTAGCACCATTCACCAAAGCAGAATTCTCGGTCGTCGGCCCTTCTGTACAAGCGGCGGCTCCAGTACCCTCTTTCCAGGATTTCAGAATTTTGTGCCCGACCAGGGTCACCGTGTCTGTCAAATCCTTTGTATACCAACCCTGAACATGGAAGATAAGGGTGGCGGACAGGACTTCTGCATTTTCAGGAATCGAGGAGAGATCAAAGCGAATCAAGGAACGGTAAACGGTGTTTTTATCATAAGCCCCTGCAGACGCACAAGGCCGCTGCCCTCCGTTGGTTGTGCCATAATCGCCCAGAGATGGTGTCCCATTTATTTTGGCAAAAAAGAGATCCACATCCTGAGACGCCAAAGAATCCGGCTGAACGGCCAAAGTATCTGAGGCCCTTTCATTATCCAACCTACTGACATTCGAAGTACATGCCCAGAGAAGGGGAAATCCAACAATGAAAAGAGAACCTTTGGTCAAAGACGCTCTTCCAAACATGGCGACCTCTTTTGGTTGGTGCGTGATAGAATCACATCCAAATATAAATAGCCACTATTTCTGCGGTTTACCCCAACATTTAAAAAGCGCCGGGCGCCCGTTCCAGCACAAAAAGAGCTCGTTCCTGTGTAGAATTCGGGATTGAATAGAAGTGCTCGCCAACGATTTGATAGTCGGGAGCATTGAAATCACGCATTTCTTCGCGCACCGCAGGTCCCTTCATAAAAAAGGCGTGGCCACCGGGTTTTAGTGCATTCGCCACGCGTAGCAAAGTCTTGTCCATCGTCTCAAAAGCTCGTGTAATCACCCCATCCACAGGGGTTCGCAGACTGTTGGATGTGGCCTTGTGCCCGAAGACCTCAATATTTGCAAGTCCGAGTTCCCGAATGACGAGTTCCAGAAACTGCACCCGATTGGGCCGGGGTTCACACAAGGTCAAATGGATGTCGGGATTCACCAATTTCAGCGGAATGCCCGGGAATCCCGCCCCGGAACCAATATCCAGCATAGTACGAGGCCATTCCTCTACAAAGGCATTGATGAGTGTGCAGTCGGCATAGTGACGTTCCACGATGGTTTCAAACGCGTTCAATCGGGTCAGGTCCTGATCTCCGTTATGGCTCCGCAGCAACTGATGAAACTCCCAGAGTTGGTCCAGTGTATTGGACTGAAGTTCTACGCCATAGTACTGCAATAGGGTTTCTAGACTACGACGCGAAGGCGCCAGACGACGGCCATGGAAAAGTGGGAAGCCGGAGGTCCGGGGTGGCTTGCGATGCTCGGGGCGACGATGGTCAAAACTCGACATGGCGCAGAATATAGAACTGCGAGAACGGGTTTTAGGTTTGTAACTTCTTCTTATGATTTCTGAACAGAATTGCAACCATTTGTCGTCCAGTCTCAATCCTTACCTACGGCAGCATCGCTACCAGCCTGTGGATTGGTATCCCTGGGGGAATGAACCCCTCCGTCTGGCCAGGGAAAGCGGTCGTCTGGTTTTGGTCTCCATCGGTTATTCTACATGCCATTGGTGCCATGTCATGGCACACGACGTTTTTGATGACCCTCAAGTCGCAGAGTTCCAAAACCGCCACTTCGTTTCGATCAAGGTGGACCGAGAGGAACGTCCCGACATTGATCAGGTTTATATGTTGGCACTCCAGGCTTTGGATGGTCAAGGGGGGTGGCCTCTAAACGCATTTTGCCTTCCAGATGGGCATCCAATCCACGTCACGACGTACATGCCCAAAGAAGCTTGGCTCCACACCCTTCGGCAGCTACACGCCCTGTGGTTGGAACGTCCCGAAGATTTGCAGACCCAGGCGGAAGCCTTGGCCAGTGCAGTTCGTTCCGCAACAGAGCCTCCACCGGCGCTCCCTGAACTTTCTCTGCAAAAACACACCCGCTCCTTGTCCGATGTGTTCCGCGAAGTCTGGTCTCGAATAGGGACCCATCTGGATTTGGATCAAGGCGGGTTGCGCGGCGCTCCCAAATTCCCCTTGCCCTCACTTTGGCAGGCCTTGGCCTGGTTTGTGCAGGTTATCCCTGGAACCGATGAACGCTGGAGAGAGGGGATGCGCTCACATGGGCTTCGGACCTTGGATGCAATGGTCCTCGGGGGGCTCCACGACCAAGTGGACGGCGGATTCTTCCGTTACAGCACAGATGCGCTCTGGCATATTCCGCACTTTGAGAAAATGTTGACAGACAACGCTCAAATGATTTCCTTGCTGGCTCGATTCTACGCAATCCAGCCCTCAGAGCTTTGGAAACAAGCCTTGGAAAACGCCCTGTCGTGGTGTGAAGGGACGATGATGGCCCAACGGCCTGGCTTGTGGATTTCCGCTCTGGACGCAGACACCGCAGAAGGAGAGGGCGCCCTGTATGCTTGGCGACAGGAAGAGGTCGCCGATGTTTTAGGGAGCGCCGGTCTGCTGGATCGTCTAGGAATGGAGGCATTGGAGGGCTTACTGGATTTTTGGGACATCACCCGTCAGGGCAATTGGGAGAACGGACGGAGTCTGGTACACATTCCAGAACGAATTTGGAAAAATTTGGACCGAGAAAAAATCGCACAACGTTTGTATTCGTATGCACCCATGCGTGCAGCCTTGTCGCAGGCTCGCCATCAGCGACCACAGCCGGAACGGGATGACAAGGTCGTCTTGGAGGGAAATGCACTATTGGCTCACGCACTACTGGATGCTGGACAGGCCTTAGACGACTGGCGCAAAACCTCTCTGGGCTTGCACTCCTTGGACACGGTTTGGTCTCATTTCCGGGATGAGGCCGGACAATGGCACCATAGCCTGCAATTTCTGGAGGACGGTTCCGCGTCACCCGGGCCTCACGCCTTTCTGGAAGATTTGGCGCAATTGGCTTCAGCCTGTTTTGCCGCCTATGCCTCTACGCTGGTCCCCTCCTGGCTCAACCGAACGGAGGAATTGTTGGAAGAGACGCTTCGTCTTTTCGGCGACGACAAAAAACCACTCTTACGCATGACAGACGCATCCGAAACCTTGTTCGCGCAACCCTTGCCCTTACAGGACTACGTCCAACCCTCAGCAAACAGCGTTCTGGCTGGATTGCTGTTTCAAGTTGGATTTTTACGTGACCGGGACGACTGGAAGCTCCGTTCTCGTTCCATGGTGCAAACCATGCGCGAGCACGCGCTAAGTGAGCCCTTGGCGCATTCTGGATGGCTCAAAGCCTGGGCAATCCAGGAATTGCCCCCAATAAAAGTTCTTATGCGGGGCCCCGAGGTACAACGCTGGAGTCGGCATCTTTGGCGATTCTTTCCTCAGGTACTAATCGGTTTCGCAGAAGGGAATCCCGCGGAGCCTTGGGCTCAAGTATGCAGCGAGAACCGTTGTCTCTCCCCAGTGCGTGATTTAAAAAGCCTTCTGGAAATCGTTGGGAAGGAAATCCGTTTAACCTGAGACGGTTTTTTGGGCGCAATAAAACGCGGCAGCGACATGCTGGTCCAGAGGTTCAACCAAGCCCAAATCCGGGTGTATAGTCCCCCCCCCGTGGATTCTGTAAACAGTTTATCCCTGCCTTTCTGGTCTAAAGGAATCGGAATCGACAGCTCGCGCTGATCATCCATAAACGTTCTAACCACCAGGGCTTTTAGATCATAGGCCTTTCCCTGGAAAAAGCGCAGATAATACGAGCACATCTTTCGGTTTGGTGCACCCACATGATCCGACATCCGATTCCACTGCGCTTGGCTATAACGCAAGAAAAACAGGGGATGAAAACCAGAGGCGCTAAACATCCCATGATCGCGGAAATCCACCTCATGGAGCATAAACCCACCAGGAGCAAGCACCTCATCAAAAACGTTCAGCGCCTTTCCAATCTCGAATACATGTTCCAAAACCGCTCTTGAAAGGATCCAATCCACAGACCCTTTGGGGCATACGGAGAAAACCTCTTCTGCAGAGACACGCGCAAAATTCAATCGAGACGCATTCAACTCAAATCCGCTATTTTCAAATTGAATCACGTCTTTCAAGCGCTCTTGCTCGATTGTGGAGAGCGAGTCGATTAAACTTCGGTAGATCAATCCCTGCTGTTCCCTAGATTGAAAGGATGGAAACTTATCCACACAAGTAACTTTAGCGGCCCCTGCCGCAAGGAAAAGAAGAGCCACAGCAAGATTTTTCCCAGGGCCGATCTCCAGAATCACCTTATTCCCGATTTGTTCCTGATCCAATCCAGCCCGTTCCAGGTAATCCGAAAAGACCTTCCTGGCATAATTGATTGCCAAATCAACATTGGGGATGTCATCGTTCACCCAAGGCGTCTCTGGATTTCGAGTGGCCTGAAGATTGGCTTTTTGGAACCGATGTTCCAAACGCGTTTTGACAATCAAACGTCCAACAGCAGTTCTCTTCATTCTTTCTTTCAAACTCATAAGGGACACGCCTCAAAAATCAAATACGTCCTGAAATCTAACTTCAAAGAACGCGAAAAATTCAATCGAGAAACCGTCTTTAATTCAAGCGACGCGTCTGCCTATATTTGTTCCAATACCCGTTCTGAGTCGGTGATTATGCGCTCAAAAATCAAAATTCTGATGCTCTGCACCGGCAATTCCTGCCGTAGTCAAATGGCCGAAGGTTGGACGCGTGCGCTCAAAGGCGACGAAATCGAAGTCTGGTCCGCAGGCATTGAGACCCATGGTCTAAATCCTCACGCCGTGCGCGTGATGGCCGAAGTCGGGGTAGACATTTCAAACCACCATTCGAAAAATGTGAGCACCTTACTCGAGATTCCATTCGATTATGTGGTGACCGTGTGTGGCTATGCGGATGAGACATGCCCAACTTTTTCGGGTCTAGTGGCAAAAGTGCATGTCGGTTTCGATGACCCACCAAAATTGGCTTGTGAGATTGCTGCGCGGGGTGGTTCAGAACAGGAACAACTCGACGCCTACCGTCGTGTGCGAGATCAAATCAAAGCCTGGGTGAAAACCCTGCCGGAAAGTCTTATGCGAGCGCCTTGAGTAAAAACAAAACGGCAATCACGAAACACAGCAGACCAAGAGCCTTGCGAACCCGTGAAAGCCATGGGGCCAAACAAGGAGACTGAAAAAGCCGAAAAGTCCAAGCGGAGGCCGACCCCGCAACAACAAGAACCGTTCCATGTCCCAAGGAATAGGCGAACAGAAGCGCCACGGAAAAATACAGTTCTGAATTGGCTTTTGACAAAACCAATCCCAGCACCGGCATCAAAAATGCAAAAGCGCAGGGGCCAAGTATCACCCCGAATAGAAGGCCCAAAATCAGAGCCGCCTTAAAACGCCCCCCACGGAATCGGCGTTGCTCCAATGCCATTTGTGGCAGAGAAATCCACTCCAACAGGAACGCCCCCATCAGAAGAAACAGCGCAATCCCGAGCCAAAGGCCTCCGCTTCCAAGATCACCAAGAATACGCCCCATGGCCGCTGTCGAGAGCCCCAATAATAGTATTGCCAAAAGTGAACCCAGGGCAAACGTCAAAGACAACAGAAACGCTCGTTTCTGTGCGCCCTTGCTGCCTTCCGCCACAAAAGCCATGACTAGTGGGATGCTAAATAAATGACAGGGCGAAAGGGCGACACTAGCAACGCCCCAGAGAAAGGCTCCCAAAATGGCAAGGCCCACATTCGCGCCAAGGAAGGTCATCATCTGGTCCATGACTTGCAGAATCATTGATGAACGCCTTGGTTCTGCAAAATTTTCAGCACCGCTTCCAAAGGGAAATAACCCTCATGGCGAAAGAATTCGAAACCAGATCCATCCAAAAAAATTTGTGTGGGAATGGAACGGATCGCGTATTGGCTTGCCACTCGCTTTCCCGTGTCGCTCCAGACATCGTAAAACACAATCTTCAAATCCTTTGGATAAAGGACCTCTAGGCTATCCATCACCCTCTTCATGGCCCTACAGGGAATACAGTTCACTGACCCCATTTCAACAAAGGTCACTTTGGGCTTATCGGTGACAGATGGGGACCTAGAGTCCTCTTTGGACGTATCACCACACGCGGTCGTTCCCAGCACGCAAAGCATGGCGAAGCCCATTTTCAATGCTTTCGCGGAAAAGTTCACAAAAGATATTCCTTGAGCGCCTCCGCTTTCAGAACCTTCCCAGAAAATGCAACCTTTCCGTCAACCACCAGTGCAGGGGTAGACATCACGCCCATCGCTGCAATCTTCTGAAAATCGGTCACCTTTTCCAAGTCGATTTCGACACTCATTTCCTTGGCCGCCTTTTGAACTTCATCCGCAAGAGTGATGCATTTACTGCATCCCCCACCAAGAACTTGAACCTTTTTCATCGTTTCTCCTTTGATTCGATGGTTTTCGTTGAATTTTCCATAGCAGACAAAATGCGTATCGCTGAACGGACGCAATGGGAGCAAATCTCGTTTTTCAAGTGCGCCCTCATAGCAAGCCTTCCTTCTTCGCTCTGTAGATCCACTCCGCCCAGCAACTCACCCGCCACCCAGCCCGCCCCCAGACGCAATAACGCATTCTCATCAATGCCCATTTCTTCTCGAAAGGCGTAAAGTACGGATTGAGCGCAATTAAATCCATCATAAAACATTTGAATCGCGGCATTTTCTTTCATGCGAGATCCCTTTAATTTGTATGGATCACCAGATTAAACAAATAGCCAACCAGTAGAATCCCGCTAGCCACGACGTTAAAGAAAATGCCCAAAAGTTTGGGTTTCAGCACTTTGCGAAGAAGAATCGCTTCCGGCAAAGACAGAGCAATTACCGCCATCATAAACGCCAACGAGGTCCCCAATGCCGCGCCCTTTTCGAGCAAGGCGGAAAGAATCGGAACAATTCCTGCGGCATTGGAATACATGGGCACGCCGAGAATAACCGCAAGCGGAACCGACCACCAAGCATGAGCGCCCAAAATTTTTACAAAAAAATCCTCGGGCACATAACCATGAATTCCGGCCCCCAAAGCGATCCCCAAAATCACCCACTTCCAAACCTTCCCCACGACGTATCGGATGGCTGTTTTCCCCGCTTCGACCCTCTGGCTCCATGTCAACGACTCCTCTTCATTTTGCGCCGCACCACGCACCTCCCACACCCAATCTTCTACAAGGGAATCCAAATGAATCCGTCCCAAAACAAAACCCGCGACGATAGCCACAGTAAGGCCAGTGCCCAGGTAAAGAGCAGCCACCTTCCAACCAAACATTCCGAACAACAACACCAAAGCGACCTCATTCACCATAGGAGCCGATACGAGAAAAGAGAAGGTCACGCCCAAAGGAACACCAGCAGAGAGAAAGCCAATGAACAACGGCACAGCGGAACAGGAACAAAAAGGAGTCACAATACCAAGCAGGGCGGCTAGGATATTGCCCCGAAACGAGCCCTTACCGGCCAGAATACGCCGCGTACGCGCTGGAGCAAAAAAAGTGCGGATAATCCCCACAACAAAAACAACCGTAATTAGCAGCATAAACACCTTGGGGGTGTCATACAAAAAGAAAGCCAAAGACTCGCGAACATGCGGAAGTCCCTGCAGCAAAGGGACAAGCATGGATAGTCGATCCACAAAAAATTGGGAAAGAGACTAAAGATAGCCGTAAAGAACAACCCAAAGAACAATCACCCAAACGGCTTGAAATTTTGTATTTGTGCTTATTTTGCCATTCATGCAATTAATCCTGAAAAAAAAACTCAAAGTTCCTTATCAATACACCGAAAAAAATCAAGCACACAAGGTGTACGCAGACGGTAATACACGTTCAGGCCTCGTTTTTCGTCTTCAATGAGGCCCGCATTACGAAGTACAGCAAGGTGACGACTCACGGTAGAAAGATCACCCCCCACCGCAGGGGCGATCTTACAGACGCAGGTTTCGCCGCTAGACAAAACTTCCAAAATCCGCACACGGGAAGGATGCCCCATGGCTTTCAGCACCAATGCTCGCTTTTTCACAACCGTTGCAGAAGCCGGACTGGAAACGGTGACACTGGAGCTACAAGAGCAGGTCTTGCTGTTTGTTGTCATATTTGTAAATATAAGCAAATAGTTTCTGTCTGGCTTAACGTTGCGAGAGGTTTGGTGACAAAAGGCTATTTTGTGCAGCTCCTCCAGCCTTTGCCCATTCCATATCCCTGTTGATGTTTCCCCGAACGCCAACCTTGGCCGTGTCCCTGACCGTAGCCCGCCCCCATAGCGCGAAGCCCAAGCTCTGTACGCAGTTGGTTCGCCTTGGTGAAGTCACCCGCCAGACGAGCCGTGCGCATTTCGATAAACTTGGGAAAATTTTCCGCAGTAACCACGTGACTTAACGGGTTCCCCGCAGGGGCAAAGGCGTCGTGCTCGGTCTTCCAGACCTTGTAGTCCTTGGCCGCGATGGCGGCTTCGATCTTGGCATGATGGGCGCTCCATTCGGCCTGGGTGTGGCGGGTCATGGAAGCCTTGTTCGTCTGCGCCATAGAGAGGGTCGCGGACAGGGCGATGAGAATCAGGATGCGGGACATGGGGACTCCTTTGTGGATGTTGTGGGTGCGCCCACCGGACGCCTCATCCTTGCATACGCGTCAGCGATGCGGAAACTTTCAAAAAGTTTTTCCTGTCATTCCCGCTTGACGGGGATCTCCGCTATCTCCCTCGCCTGGGGCTGTTCCAGGGCAACACCCGTTCCGCGCAAAAGGCGGAATCACAGGGAAAGCCCCAAATACGAACGCTCTCCGCCGGAGCCGGGACATTTGGGCTCCGCACCGTCCAGATACGGCCTCGCCAGTCGCGCATCTGAAAGCAACTATCGCTTACGCGCAACACTTGGCCTGCAAGACGCCCCTGACCGACGTCCATCCAGTGATGCCGCCGTTGTCCTTCAAATAGGGCGTGGTAGGGAGAGACATTGTGCATTAAGGTCCAATGAGCACGCCAGGTTAAATGCGTCTGAAAGAAAACCAACCCCAGCACCAAGCTGGCGAATAAAATGCCCGACACCACATGAGAGGCGCGCACTCGATAACCATAGCGAAAATGCCGAAATACTCCATAACCAAGTCCGCTAATCCCCACCAAAAAGAAAAGCCACAGAAAAGGTAGCCACCCCAAGGTCATCTGCAAAAAAACAAACCCGCCCCGGCCCGGCATGCGCATATGTCCACGCATGGGAGGCGTGACCATGTGGTCGGGAAACAGTGCCTCCAGGGAAAGCCCAAAGGCCAGCACACCCAGCAGGAGCGTCAACACAAACAAAAGAGCGAAGCCCAGACGTTCCAGCACGAACCAGGCCCGGGCATGGGGATGGATGTGTTCGGCCTTGGCCTTTTGCAAAACTCGTTCCGCCAGATCCATATCAATCCTCCAGATAAAGCCGCAGGCCCATCGCGTTCGCCTCGGACAAAAAGGACGCCCGCCCGCGGCGAATCCAAGTGGCGACCGTATTCACATTCTCGCGCAAGATATCCCCGATTTCCGCATAGTCCTTACCCTCCAGAAACCGCAGTACAAATACATTGCGAAGTTTATCCGGCATATGTCCCAATATGTCACTGATCGCCTGCCGTAACTCGCGGGACTCCAAAGGCGCGTCGGTACGAAAAATGTCAGAAGGAATCAGTTCGGGTTCCAGCGGAAGCGTATTCCCTCGTACGGAATGGCGGCGAATTCGGCTAATCATAATATTATGCGTAATTCGATAAATCCAAGCGGAAAACTTGAGCCCAGCGTCAAATTCGCGGATATGAGTAAACACTCGTAAAAACACATCCTGCAGAATGTCGTCCACCTCGCTTTGGCAACTGAAACAACGTCTACGGACATAATTTCGCAACGGCATTTCGTAACGATGTACAATCTCGCGCAATGCCATTTCACGCCCATTGGCCAACTGCTGGGCCAGTTCTTCGTCCGAAGAAATTTTGTCCATATGCTACAGTATACGCATCTGCCGCCAAAAACTTTCAAAATAATTTTAGGAGGCCGCCGTTCAGCCCGTCTTTTCGCTATCGCCCCTCTCGCGTATGCCTGGATTGTCGATCAGGGCTCCTTCTTGCTCCAGGAACGTCAACTCCCGATGGCCAGTAACGTGTCTACCTTTGTGTGTACTTGCACTGATGAAATCCGTCTTCATGTGTCCGAATCCCAGCCGGTTGTTCAACCTAACGACCGGAGGCTCACTTGGAGGGTGTGACGGATGGGGGAGGTCGCTTCTTATGACGCTAATCTGGCAGTTCCGATTTATTGGAATACTGGCAGATATCCAAGGTCGGCTTCTGTTGCGAAACGCCGTGATCGTGGGGCGTCGCCGGTCGGTCTTGGCCTGTACAATGGCCGGAAACTCTGGCTCTCGTGCCCCGAAGTCCC